>SUZP01000006.1 GCA_015059865.1 Rikenellaceae bacterium
AAGGTAACGAATAGAATAACCTTCTTCGAGCATCCTCATATATTTGAGCAATGCTCCGTAATCGTGTTTTTTGTGCATAAAGAAACCCCAAAAGTTTTTTGTCCAAACTTTTGGGGTCACTTCAAAAACTTGTTAGACACTCCCTTTCTGATAGATGTTTTACGCCTCCTAATAGAAATCTCCGAAATAGATTGCATTCATAAATATCTTATGTGTAGCAAACCAATAGGAACGGAAGTTCATATTGTCGGTGAAGTATATAACTCGACCTTCGCCTTGTTTGAATACCACAGTTCCCGGGGCATTGCTATATCTGTTGAGGTTGTTGTTCGAGATGCAACCCGACAAGAGTGGCGATGGGGTGTAGCGCATAGGCTCGTATGCAAACTGGCTCTGCTCTCGGTCTATAACGATATTGTTGCGCTTGAACACTGGAATCTCGGTCTGGTCATAGCCATAACCGATAGGTGAAGAGGTGTCGAGTGTCGAATTTACGATAATACCATAGTTCTTCTCGGCATTTCCACCGCCCTGTACCTTAGCAAGCTGCTTCAATGAGCCAAGCTTAGCATAACGAAGATTAGGGAAAGCTGAGCCCACAACGATAAGCGTTCCGCCGCGCTCTACCCATCCTCGCAAGATGTTATAAGACTTCGGCAAAATTGGCTCCTTGGTGGTACCCGATATTACGGTCAATACATTGTATTGGTCTAAGTTCTTAATCTTATGCAAGCGGTTGAAGTCAATACGCGTAGGTGTCAGGCCAAAACGACGGTCGAGCATAAACCATACCTCTCCATTGTTGTAGGCGTTAAATCCTTGACCAAGCACCATCGCAATCTTTGGAAGACGAACGGCGCGAAGTGAAGCCTTGTCGGAAGGGAGCTTCGTGAGAGCCTCAACATCAACACCATTCACGCGAGCTGCTTCGGTAAGAATAGCACTAATCTCATCTGCGCTGGCCGACTGTCCTGCCAACGAAACCACTGCCGTTCCGCAGCCATACTTCTTCTTGTTGTGAGTAAACGGCTTCTGTGCTACGCTAACCTTTACCCCCTTCTGCAAGAGAGCCGTCAAGAGGTTGTGTGAATAGAATTCGCGCGCCTCGAAGAGGTAGCCCACAGGTGCTTCGCTCTTCTTAACCTCGCCAGCGATAAATTGTGGCTCAGCCTTCGCTCCAAGCAGACCATCGACGCTCGACAATGCGCTATTCTGCAAATTGTATGCGTGCTTGAATGACCAAGTTGTTACATCGTAGAAGGTTACATCGTGATACTCGAACTTGTCATCCCAAAGTGAACGGAATTTGGTGTAGAATTTCTGGTTGAGAGGAATGATGTACGAATCCTCTGGCGAGTATGTAACGCCCTGCTTTGTAACAGGCTTAGCCAGATGATATACATCTATCTCGTGCTCGCGCATATTGTCGATAAAGTGGTACGCCACAGCCTTGCCGCCTCGCGCACGGAATATGTAGCCTTTGACAGGGTCGTTGGCTGCATCTTTTGCACTCTGCTTGAAGAAGTATCGCTGGTATTCGAGCAACTCCTCGCGCATCTGGTAGGCTGCCAAGACTGTTGTGATACCTACAAACGACTGGTTGCGTATAGTCATTGGCAGGTCGAGCAAACCTCCGCGCCAATGCTTCACATAGCTACCCGAACGCACCTGCTCGATAAGGATGCCGACTGAGCCTTGTACATCGCCATAAGCAGAGTTTTTTCCCAAGTAGAAGTCATCATACTTAACACCGCTGTAACATGGCTGTCCGATGCTTTTGAGGATTGCAGCGGTATATTTACCAATCTTTGCGGTCAGCTCCTGATTGCGCTGTGGAATAAGTGGATAGTTACGACGAGGGTCGCCCGGGCTATAAAAGAGTCCTTTGGTGCCACCTTGTTCGTGGTGGTCGTTGATAACATTTGGCATCCAATCGAGATACATACGCACTCCATTCTTACCCTCAGGGTGCTGACACATCAACATATCGCGATTGGCATCGTGCCAATAGTGGTTGTGATAGCTGATTGGCCACGCCTCGTGGAACTCGCGCGAGTTTGCATCGGGGGTTTGGTTACCACTATTGGAGTTGTTGAGCCAAGTTGCATAGCGGTTCAAACCATCGGGCGACATACCGGGGGTAAGAACAAGTATAACCTTGTCGAGCATTTCGAGAACACTCTTATCCTGTGATGCTGCAAAGAGATAGGCCACCGCCAACGAAGCGTTTACACCCGAAGGCTCGCGACCGTGTATGGTGCTGGCGAGGTTTACGACTACGGGCATCTCGGCAATATTTAACTTGTCGGAGTTATTGATGTCGCTCAACAAGAGGTGTTGCTGACGCAACTCTTCGAGTCGTTGTTGGTTGGCAGGCGAAGTGATTATAACATTGATAAAACGACGATTTTCGTAGGTCTTGCCATACTTGCGTATTGAGACACGGTCCGAAGCACGGTCGAGAGCATACATATAGTTCAAAACATCGTTGTAATCGACAGCCTGCTCACCAAGCTCAAATTCGAGGACTTGGTTTGGGCGAGGGATTTTCTCGTCGAATTTGCCTTCGAGAGCAATCTTACCTCCATTTTTAATGTCGGGTAACTCCTTTGGCAAGAAGTAATCGAATGGGTAGTCGTAGTGGACAAAGTTTGGCTGTGCCCAAACGACAGAAGAGAAGAGTAGCGCAAATGCTGCTACAAGAAAAAATCGTTTCATAATTCTGTAATTTTGGTTAGTTTAGTTGTGTCTTGTGTCTATTGTCGAGCAAAGCTAATAATAAAAATGTAAAATACAAAATACAGAATGCAAAATGCAGAACCGACGCTGCGGAGCGAGAGCAGAGGGTGCTAGCACACTATGCCGAGCCGCGAGGAGGAAAAGCCCTCGAAGAGGGGTTAATGCAAAATTGAAATTCTCAATTCTCAATTCTCAATTCTCAATTTAGACGAGAGATGAGAGAAAAAATAACTGTATGAATAAAAAACAGTGCCTGTTTATTTGATGAGAGGTGTTGTTTTTCTGCAAGATTAGAGCGAAAATCAACTTTTAACCCTTAAAATTAAACTTTTAACTCTTTTTTTGTGCCTATCTTAAAAAATATTGCTATCTTTACACGATTTTATACGAGGAGAGTGTAAATTGTATTTAAGTAACATATTTTTTATTAAGGAATATATTTTTACCCTAAACTAAATTCTAAAATTATGGCAACAAACAATCGTGAAAAGTTATTCGCCGAGTTCCCACCGGTTTCGACCGAGGCATGGGAGGCTGCGATAACTGCCGACCTCAAAGGTGCCGATTACGAGCGTAAGTTGGTATGGCGTACAAACGAGGGTTTCAACCTTCGCCCATACTACCGCGCCGAAAACCTTGAAGGTCTTGAAACTTTGGGTGCTCAGGCTGGTGAGTTCCCTTACTTGCGTGGTGTAAGCACTGACAACACTTGGCTTACTCACCAAACTATCAAAGTGGTTTGCCCTAAGGAGGCTAACGCTACTGCTCTTGCAATGCTCAATTCGGGTGTTGATTCGCTCGGTTTCTGCTTCTGCGAGGCTGAGGTTGAGCCTACCGCTGAGAGCATCGATGCTCTCTTGGCTGGTATCGTGCTCCCTGCTGTTGATGTTACCGTTTGCGGTAAGTATGCAGCAAAGGCTGGCGAGTTGATTTTGGCTAAGGCTGAGAAGGAGGGTGTAGCAAAGGCTGACCTTCGTCTTAACATCGCTTTGGACCCACTCGTTAAGGGTATGAGCGTGAATGGTGCTTGCTGCGACTGCGAGGCTTTGGTTTCGCTCGTTAAGGCGACTCAGGAGTACAAGAAGGTGCGCGTAATCACCGTATCGGGACACTACTTCTCTGACGCTGGCTCGACCATCGTTGAGGAGTTGGCATTCTCGTTGGCTGCTGCTCACGACTATCTCGTATGGTTGATGGAGGAGGGTTGCACCGTTGATGAGGTGGCTCGCAAGATTCGCTTCTCGTTCGCTGTTACTTCGAACTACTTTATGGAGATGGCTAAGTTCCGCGCTGCTCGTCTTTTGTGGGCGAATATCGTGAAGAAGTATGAGCCTGCATGCAACTGCTCTTGCAAGTTGTACGCTCACGCTCGCACTTCGGCTTGGAACCAGACCGCATACGACCCTTATGTAAATATGTTGCGTGGTACTACCGAGGCTATGTCGGCTGCTATTGCAGGTGTTCACTCATTGGAGGTTCTTCCGTTCGACCACTCGTACGCAGAGCCATCGGAGTTCTCGTATCGTATCGCTCGTAACGAGTCGCTCCTCTTGAAGCACGAGTCGCACTTCGACCAGGTTATCGACCCTGCCGGAGGTTCGTACTACATCGAGAACTTGACCAACTGCATCGCTAACGAGGCGTGGAAACTCTTCCTCGAAGTTGAGGAGAAGGGCGGTTACGAGGAGGCTCTCAAAGCGGGCTTCATCGTAGAGCGCGTGAAGGCTTCGGCTGCTGCAAAGGATAAGGCTGTGGCTACTCGCCGTCAGATTTTGCTCGGTGCAAACCAGTATCCTAACTTCACCGAGGTTGCTGACGCTGCCGTTACCGCAGAGGCTGTAACCCGCGTAGAGAATGAGAATGTAATCACCCCATATCGTGGTGCTATGGCATTCGAGTCGATGCGTTTGGGCGTAGACCGCAGCGGTAAGGAGCCTAAGGCATTTATGCTCACTTGTGGCAACTTGGCTATGGCTCGCGCTCGTGCACAGTTCTCTTGTAACTTCTTCGCTTGCGCAGGTATTCGCGTTATCGACAACAACTTCTTCAAGTCGGTTGAGGAGGGTGTTGAGGCAGCACTCGCATCGAAGGCTGAAATCGTAGTCGTTTGTGCTTCTGACGATGACTACGCAGAGGTAGCTCCAAAGGTTAAGGAGTTGCTCGGCGGCAAGGCTATCCTTGTAGTTGCCGGCGCACCTGCTTGCACCGAGGAGTTGCAGTCGAAGGGTATTAACAACTTTATCAGCGTCAAGAGCAATGTCCTCGAAACTTTGAAGGGCTACTTGGCACAGATGGGTATCTAATCAGTAGGAGGAACAAACTATGAGAGCAAAATTTGCAGAATTGAAATATGCAGGCGGCGCAGCTGCTTGCAACGCTGAGGCTAAGGAGCCTTGGCTCACTGCCGAGCAGATACCCGTAAAGGATAACTATACAGCGGCAGATTTGGAGGGTATGGAGCACCTGAACTATGCAGCAGGTCTTGCACCATTCTTGCGTGGTCCTTACTCTACTATGTATGTAATGCGTCCTTGGACAATTCGTCAGTATGCAGGTTTCTCGACTGCCGAGGAGTCTAACGCATTCTATCGTCGTAACCTCGCAGCAGGTCAGAAGGGACTTTCGGTTGCATTCGACCTCGCTACTCACCGTGGTTACGATGCAGACCACCCTCGCGTAGTAGGTGATGTTGGTAAGGCAGGTGTATCTATCTGCTCGGTTGAGGATATGAAGGTGTTGTTCAACGGTATTCCACTCGACAAGATGTCGGTGTCGATGACAATGAACGGTGCTGTACTTCCAGTCCTCGCATTCTACATCGTTACAGGTTTGGAGCAGGGTTGCACACTCGACCAGTTGGCAGGTACTATCCAGAACGATATCTTGAAGGAGTTTATGGTGCGTAATACCTATATCTATCCTCCAAAGTTCTCGATGAAGATTATCGCTGACATCTTCGAGTACACCTCGAAGAATATGCCTAAGTTCAACTCGATTTCGATTTCGGGTTACCATATGCAGGAGGCAGGTGCTACCGCTGATATCGAGTTGGCATACACCTTGGCAGACGGTTTGGAGTACTTGCGTGCAGGTATCAACGCTGGTATGTCGATTGACGCCTTCGCACCTCGTTTGTCGTTCTTCTGGGCTATCGGTATGAACCACTTTATGGAGATTGCCAAGATGCGTGCAGCTCGTATGTTGTGGGCTAAGATTGTTAAGCAGTTCGAGCCTAAGAATCCTAAGTCGCTCGCATTGCGTACCCACTCGCAGACTTCGGGTTGGTCGCTCACCGAGCAGGACCCATTCAACAATGTTGGTCGTACAGCTATCGAGGCTATGGGTGCAGCACTCGGTCATACCCAGTCGCTCCACACCAACGCTCTCGACGAGGCTATTGCACTTCCAACCGACTTCTCGGCTCGTATTGCTCGTAACACCCAGATTTACATTCAGGAGGAGACCAATGTTTGCCGTACAGTAGACCCTTGGGCTGGTTCGTACTATGTTGAGAGCCTCACCAATGAGATTGCACACAAGGCGTGGGCACTCATCGAGGAGGTTGAGTCGCTTGGCGGTATGGCTAAGGCTATCGAGACTGGTGTGCCTAAGATGCGTATCGAGGAGGCAGCAGCTCGTACTCAGGCTCGTATCGACTCGGGCGAGCAGAAGATTATCGGTTTGAACGAGTACCGCCTTGCTAAGGAGGCTCCAATCGATATCCTCGCTGTGGATAACACCGCAGTTCGCGAGAGCCAGATTAAGCGCCTTAACGAGTTGAAGGCTAACCGTGACCAGGCAGCCGTAGATAAGGCTTTGGCAGCTATCACCGAGTGCGTGAAGACAGGCAAGGGCAACTTGCTCGAACTCGCAGTTGAGGCTGCAAAGGTACGCGCTACACTCGGTGAGATTTCGTATGCTTGCGAGGTTGAGGTAGGTCGCTACTCGGCTGTTATTCGTTCAATTTCAGGAGTTTATAGTTCGGCTATGAAGAAAGATGTTAATTTCGAGAAGGCAAAGCAGATGTGCGCAGACTTCGCAAAGAAGGAGGGTCGTCAGCCTCGTATTATGATTGCAAAGCTTGGTCAAGACGGTCACGACCGTGGTGCTAAGGTTGTAGCAACAGGTTATGCCGATATCGGCTTCGATGTGGATATGGGACCTTTGTTCCAAACTCCTGCCGAGGCTGCAAAGCAGGCTGTGGAGAACGATGTTCACGCAGTGGGTGTATCGTCGCTTGCAGCAGGTCACCTTACTCTCGTTCCGCAGATTATCGAGGAGCTTGCTAAACTCGGTCGTGAGGATATCATCGTAGTAGTGGGTGGCGTTATCCCTGCACAGGATTATGACCAGCTCTACAAGGATGGTGCAGCAGCTATCTTCGGTCCTGGTACCAAGATTCCTGATGCAGCAATCAAGCTCTTGGAGATTCTTTCTGAATAAGAAAAATCATTTGAATAAGTGGAAGGTGGTAGAAATACCGCCTTCCTTTTTTGTGTTAGGGAAAAACTAATGGCAATGTCTAAAAGTAAAGACCTTCGGGTGTACGACTTGTACTCTCCCGAAGGTCTCTCTTTTGTTATTAATTATCAATTTGATAGGCCTCTACTCCTCTCGTTTTGCCTTCAAAGTGTGTACGGTGAAGTATATAGCCAATGCGATATACATCGCCAATGCCAACCACTCGGCTGCGCTCGATGCTGCCCACTCGGTCATATAGAGGTCTACGCCCACAAACTTCAAAACGGCTGCCACAACGCCCATCAACGCGCCACCTGCGATAAAGCCCGATGCGAGGAGTGTACCACGGTCGAAACGAGCCTTGTTCAACGCCTCGTCTTTCGAGCGATTAGATACAAACCAAGCGATAGCACCACCCGCTACAAGCGGAGCATTCAGCGACATAGGGATAAACATACCGAGCGAGAATGCCAATGCCGGAACACCAATCCAATTCAATACGAGTGCCAATACTGCACCTGCAAAGTAGAGTATCCACGGTGTCTCGCCACCCTCCATCAACGGCTTGATTACGGCTGCCATAGCGTTTGCCTGCGGAGCAGTCAGAGCGTTCTCGCCCACGAAGCCGTAGGTCTTGTTCAGAATTATCATCACACCCGCAACGGTTGCTGCCGAGACGAATGTGCCGAGGAACTTCCACTTCTCCTGTGTGCGTGGGGTAGTGCCAAGCCAATAGCCGATTTTGAGGTCGGTAATGAAACCTCCTGCCATCGACAATGCGGTGCAGACTACACCTCCGATAATCAACGCTGCGGTCATTCCCTTCTCGCCCTCCAAACCGATAGAAACGAGCACCAATGACGAGAGAATCAATGTCATCAGCGTCATTCCCGATACGGGGTTTGTGCCCACGATAGCGATTGCATTTGCGGCTACCGTAGTGAACAAGAATGCGATAACAAATACAATCAGCAAGGCGATAATGGTGTGGAACCAATTACCCAAAACTCCAAATTGGAAGAATACTACGGTTGCCACAAGTACGGCGATAATCACCGAGAGGATAACCTTCATCGAGATATCGCGTTGTGTGCGCTCAACTGCGCCCTCCGACTTCTTGCCACCCAACTCCTTGAATGCCAAGCCTACCGCCTGCTTGATAATGCCTGCCTGCTTGATGATACCTATCAAACCTGCCATTGCGATACCACCAATGCCGATAGGGCGACCATACGCTTGGAACAACTCCATCGCACTCATCGAAGCCGCCTCTGCCGATGCGTAGCCCACAAGTGGCACAATCACAAACCATACAAGGCACGAGCCTGCGGTGATGATTACGGCATACTTCAAGCCGATGATATAGCCCAAACCGAGCAGGGTTGCTCCCGTATTCATCGAGAACTCCACCTTGAACTTATCCGCTACGGCAACACCCCAAGCGGTCATCTTGGTCGAGATATTCTCCGCCCAAGCACCGAACGATGAAACGGCGAAGTCGTACAATCCGCCCAATACGCCAGCGATAGCGAGCAACTTGGTCTGCTTGCCGCCCTTCTCGCCCGAAACGAGTACCTCGGTAGTTGCGGTAGCCTCAGGGAATGGGTACTTGCCGTGCATATCCTTAACGAAGTATTTGCGGAATGGCACAAGCAGCACGATACCGAGCACACCACCCAACAACGAGGAGAGGAACACCTGATAGAACTGCGCCTCCAAGCCGAGGATGTAGAGTGCAGGGAGCGTGAAGATAGCACCCGCAACAATTACACCCGAAGATGCGCCAATCGACTGAATAATAACATTCTCGCCCAGCATACTGCGATTTTTGCCACGCAACGAGCCAAATCCTGCCGCCAAAATTGCGATAGGGATTGCAGCCTCGAATACCTGACCAACCTTCAAGCCGAGGAAGGCTGCCGCTGCCGAGAAGATAATAGCCATAATAACGCCCATAGTTACCGAGTATGGCGTAGCCTCGGCTGGGGTACTCTGAGCCGACATTATCGGCTGATACTCCTCACCTGCCTTCAATTCACGATAGGCGTTTTCGGGGAGTGAAATCTGTTTTTTGTTCTCCATAAGTTATTTTTTTTGTTATTTGAACTATTTAAGTTGTCAAGGCGCAGGGTTATAAGGAGTTTAAGGAATTTAAGGAGGCGCTGAAAAAATTAAAAATTAAAATAAATACCTTTAATTATCAATTGTCAATTCGTCAATTGTCAATTTGTTAGAGCGATTGTACCAATTGCTCTAACCTTATCCCTCGCGAGCCTTTCAGTAATATAAGGCTATCGCTTATCGGGTTGTTTTCGAGTGCCAACAACGCATCTGCGGTCGTAGGGTAGAGTGCGTAGTCGGCTTGCAACTCCTCGCCAACTGCGGCAAACGCCTTTGCAAACTCTCCGCCCACCAATATTATGCGCTCCGCTATGGTGTCTGCCTTGCTGAGAATGGTGCGGTGTGCCTCCTCACTCCACTCGCCAAGTTCGAGCATATCGCCCAAAATCAAAACTTTGTTCTCCGCCTCCATCGTGGCGATATTGTCCAACGCTACCTCCATACTCGAAGGGTTGGCGTTGTAGCAATCCACCACTAAGCGGTTACGCTCGGTCTTGACCGCCTGTGAACGGTTGTTGTCGGGCGTGAACGATAGTATAGCCTCGGCAATGCGCTCGTCTGCAACCTCGAAGTAGCGACCTACCTCCACCGCAGCAGCAATATTGTAGCGGTTGTAATCGCCCGTAAGGTTACTTCTAAAACCCTCGCCAATCGAGCGCGAGTAGTACTCTACTGCCAAATCTTCGCGCGCTGCTGCCATCTCGCACAACACCTTGTCCTCCTGCGGTACAAAGGCACGACCGCCATTTTCGTTTAGGAAGTCGAACAGTTCGCCCTTGCCCTTGCGGATACCCTCCACACCTCCGAAACCTTCGAGGTGCGAAAGTCCGATATTTGTTAAAATGCCATAGTTTGGCTCGGCTATCGAGCAGAGCAGAGCAATCTCGCCCTGCGCACTCGCTCCCATCTCCACTACGCCAAACTCCGTGTCGGCAGTCATCGAGAGTAGCGTCAAAGGTACGCCGATATGGTTGTTGAGGTTGCCTCGTGTTGTCGAGACCTTGAACCTCTCCGCCAAGACGCGAGATACCAACTCTTTTGTAGTTGTCTTGCCGTTGCTGCCCGCAATGGCGACTATTGGAATAGCCAAACGGCGGCGATGCTCCTGCGCCAACGCTTGCAGAGCTTTCAGCGTGTCATCTACCAATAACAGTCGCTCGGCGTATTGAGGGTTGTTATTGAAAATATCCTCGCGGTCAATAACGGCAGCCGAAGCACCCTGCTCCAACGCCTGCATAGCGTAGTCGTTACCATCGAACGATGCCCCGTGCAGTGCAAAAAAGAGCGCACCGACCTCAATCTTTCGAGAGTCGGTAGTCACGCCCGTAGAGTCTGCGAAAAAATTATATAATTTTTTCAAATTAAAAATTAAAAATTAAAAATTAAAAATCGACAATTCACTACTCGCTACTCACTACTCACTACTCACTACTCACTATATATGCTTCTCTCCCGTGTTGTACTTCACCTCGTCGATATACTTCTTGATGTTCTGCTCCTCGGCACGAGGACAGATAAGGAGTACATCCTCGGTATCGACCACGATATAGTCGCGCAAGCCGTTGATTACAGCCACCTTACCCTTTGGTAGCGAAACTATCGAAGAGCGTGTATTGTAGGTGTAACATCCCTCCTGAGGTCGGACATTGGCATACTTGTCTTTGCGCGAAAGTTGGTACAACGAGCCCCAAGTGCCGACATCGCTCCAACCGAAGTCGCCACAACGAACATATACATTATCCGCCTTCTCCATTACGCCGTAGTCGATGGATATGGCACGACACTGTGAGAATACCTGCTCTATCGCCTTTGCCTCCTCTGCGGTGCCGAATTTGTCGGCTATCTCCTCGAAGAGTGCGTAGTGCTCGGGCAGATGCTTTGCCACAGCATCGATGATATCCCGAACTTTCCATACGAAGATGCCCGAATTCCAGAAGAACTCGCCCGACTGCACAAAGACCTGAGCCAACTCCAAATTTGGCTTCTCGGTGAAGCATTTTACGCGCGAGATGGTGCTGTTGTCGCTCTTTTGAATATATCCATAACCAGTCTCTGGGCGCGAAGGTGTGATGCCGATTGTCATCAAGCCGTTGTGCTCCGATGCAAAGTCGATAGTGTCGTGGATGATAGATTGAAACTCCGTCTCGTTGAGAATAAGGTGGTCGGATGGGGTAACAATCATCATAGCATCAGGATTTACCTTGCGCAGATGATAGGCAGCGTAGCAGATGCAGGGCGCAGTGTTGCGACCGATAGGCTCGCACAATACCTGCTCGGCACCAATCTCAGGAATATGCTCCAACACCAAATCTTTATAGCGAGCGTTGGTCACTACGAGAAAATTCTCGGTAGGTACAATGTGCGCAAAACGCTCGTAGGTCATTCGCAGAAAAGATTTGCCCGTATCGCAGATATCGAGAAACTGCTTAGGCTTACTTTTACGGCTTGCCGGCCAAAAGCGAGTGCCTATACCGCCAGCCATAATCACGCAGTAGAGAGGCTTTTTGTTGTTCATAAAGCGACTATTCTAATTTTATGTTACAAATATACAAAATAAAACGGAAATTTTTGATTTTTAACTCAAAGAACAAACTTTTTTCTTATCTTTGCACTGTCAGAGGTTCCGGTGCAGAGCTACGCTCGCACGGATTAAAACGGAATTCGGTGCAAATCCGAAACAGTACCTGCTGCTGTAAGTTCCTGCCCCAGAGGGCGTAAGGGTTGTGTTGGGAAGTGCAACATTGCGCAAATAGGGGGTAAAAAGGCACTCTTTGCCACTGGTCTTTTTTAGGGATTGGGAAGGCGCCTTGCGGAACAAGTCAGAAGACCTACCTCGGCGTTTTTGTTTAACAATCCGCAGGCAATCGGATTATAAAACTTACATTTTATGTCCAAAATATTTAAGTTTGCACTTGTTGCAACCCTATTGGTAGTAGGTGGTTGCGCATCATTGGAAGATGGCGATGGAGGTGGCGGTAAAGAACCCGCGCCCAAAGAGTTGGAGTATGAGGTGGTGGAGTTTCTCCCTGCACCCGGACAGTTTGTGAATGAGGGATATGCAGCGACCACTATGGAGGAGGCTTGCGCCTATGCTGAGGAGCGACTCAAAAATGGTTACTTTGTGTCGTTAGGAGGCTTTGGCGGATATATCATTGTAAAATTCAAAACTCCAATCATAAATTCGGAGGGAGGTTACGACTTCGGAATCTACGGAAACTCGTTTAGTGGCAGTTCAGAGCCCGGTATTGTTTGGGTGTCGCAAGATGCAAACAAAAATGGTGTGGCAGATGACGAATGGCAGGAGTTGTATGGCTCGGAGAGCCTCTTAAAGAGTAATGCTTTGCGGAATTACTCGATAACCTATTCACGCACAGACAATGAAACTGAGATTGCGTGGTGCGATAACAAGGGCGAAAGTGGCACTATCAAGCGTAATTCGGCACATCGTCAAGACTATTTTCCTGCGTGGGTAACAGAGAAAGAATACACCCTTTCGGGAACGCTGCTGCCCGACAATAGCGAGTGGAGCGAGAAGAATCAGGAGTGGGTGTTGCACGCCTTCGAGTGGGGTTATGCCGATAATTTTAGTGCGATAGACCTTGCTGAGGACCGAGCAAATCGTTTTCGTATCAGCGATGCTTGCTTAACATCGGGCGAGAGGGCTAACCTTCCACAAATCGACTTCGTGAAGGTGCAGTCCGCAACAAATGCAATTCATTCGGCCATTGGCGAGGTCTCGACTGAGGTGTGTGGTTTTCTATCCTATAATAGCGCGAAATAATGCGTTGCCTACGCCACATAACAATCGTTCTTGCGCTGTTGCTCGCCTCGTGTATGAGGTGGGAGTATGGCGAGCAGGAGCAGTTTAGCGTGCTTGACGATGGCGTATTTATCACCAACGAGGGTAATTTTACATACGGCGGAGCGACGCTCTCGTTCTATAATCCCAACACAAAACATCTTGAAAATGAGCTCTTTTATCGTGCCAATGCGATGAAGCTGGGCGATGTGGCGCAGTCGATGGTTGTGCGCAACGGCATCGGTTGGGTGGTGGTGAATAATTCGCATGTTGTATTTGCCATTGACACAGAAACTTTCCGTGAGGTGGGGCGTATAACCGACTTACCTTCACCGCGTTATATCGTATTTGCATCTGACGAAAAGGCCTATATATCGCAGATTGACAGCGACCGCATAATCGTAGTAAATCCCAAAACATTCAAGATTACAGGCGAGATTGTCTGCCCGATGACAACCGAATATCGCACCGGCTCAACCGAGCAGATGGTGCTATTGGGCGACTACCTCTATGTCGCTTGTTGGTCGTACCAAAAACGCATTTTAAAGATAGATACTCGTGTCGATAAGGTGGTGGATTATAGGGATATAGGCTTGCAACCAAAGTCGATTGTGACGGACAAAAACGGCAAATTGTGGGTTGTCAGCGATGGCGGCTACGAGGGAAATGCAATAGGTTACGAGTCGGCAAAACTATATCGCATAAATCCCGAAAATTTGGAGGTGGAGCGAGTGTTTGAACTCGGTCTGAATAGTTCGGGCGATGCTACGCGCACAGCTTCGCGTCTGAAAATCAACGACAATGGCGATATGCTCTATTGGATTGATGGGGGAGTGTGGCGAATGGCTATTGATGCTGCGGAGCTGCCCACAGAGCCATTTATCAAACCTATTGAGGGTGTAAATCGCTCGTTGTACTATGCGTTGGGCGTTGCTCCCGATACGGAGGAGGTCTATGTGGGCGATGCACTCGACTATCAGCAACGCTCGATTATATATAGGTATTCGCGCGATGGCGAGTTGTTGGACTCGTTTACTACGGGCGTTATTGCAGGCGATTTTTGTTGGAAAAAGTGATGCGCAAGGGGATTTTAATATTGTTGTTGCTTCTTGTTTCTCTGACTGCTTGGGCAGAGGAGCGAGATTGGTTGCGCGATGGTTTGAATATCCCCGATGTAACCGTTACGGCGCGCCGACCGATGCGCGATATAGGTGTAGACCAGACAAAAATAGACTCGGCAATGCTGCACCAAAATATCTCGCTCTCGATGGCGGATATTCTCTCGTTCAACTCCTCGATTTTTGTTAAAAATAGCGGTCGTGCAACCCTTTCGACCGTATCGTTTCGAGGCACTTCGCCATCGCATACACAGGTGATGTGGAATGGTCTGCGCATAAATTCGCCAATGCTCGGAATGACCGACTTCTCGATGATACCATCGTTTCTGGTCGATAAGGCAACGCTCCTGCACGGCTCCTCTTCGGTTACAGAGTCGGGTGGCGGCTTGGGCGGTGCGGTAAAACTCGCCACCGAGCCAACTGCGGAGGAGGGCTTCGGCTTACACTTTGTGCAGGGCGTAGGCTCATTCTGGACCTTTGACGATTTTCTGCGTCTGACCTACGGCAAGGGGCGTTGGCACTCCTCGACACGAGTGGTCTTTTCGACCTCGAAAAACAACTATCGCTACCGCAACTACGACAAGAAAGAGAATATCTACGATGCAGAGAATAATATCATTGGTCAGTACTATCCCGTAGAGCGTAACCGCAATGCTGCCTTTCGTGATACGCATCTCTTGCAAGAGTTGTATTACAAGACAAAAAGTGGCGACCGCTTGTCGTTAAATGCGTGGTATACAAACTCCTATCGCGAGTTGCCACTGCTGACTACCGACTACGGCTCATCGCCCGAATACGAGAACTATCAGCGCGAAAATTCGTTTCGTGGTGTTGTGGGCTACGACCATATTCGCCGTAATTGGCGCGTGGGGGCAAAGGCGGGATATATCTATACTTGGCTCGGCTACGACTACTCCTACAACAAGGTTGCTACGACCTGTTCGCGCAGTCGTATAAATACGATTTACGCCTCGGTGTCGGGCAACTACTCCTTCGAGGAGGCGAAGGTTTTGCTGTCGGGCGATATTACCCTGCACGAAAACTTTGTGCGTTCATCGGATGGTGCGGTGGGGTATAGTGCCGACCGTGCCGAACTCTCGGCTGTGGTGTCGGCTCGTTGGCAACCGATTGAGAGATTGGGTGTTGCGGCGACACTGCGCGAAGAGATGTATGGGCAAGAGTGGACTCTGCCAATACCCGTTGTGGCGGTCGAAGGTGTTGTGTCGAAAAAGGGTAATATAATGCTCCGTGCCTCCGCTTCGCGTAACCATCGCGCGCCATCGCTCAACGATTTATACTTCCGACCGGGTGGTAACCCCAACCTCCGCGGCGAAACGGGTTGGAGTTACGATGCAGGCATTTCGAGTGAGGTAGGGCGCACGGATATATACAAATTGAAGGTGTCGGCTTCGTGGTTTGAGTCGTGGATTGACGATTGGATTTTGTGGCTGCCGACAAACAAGGGCTTCTTCTCACCTCGCAATGTCAAAAAAGTACACTCCTACGGCGTGGAGGCACAAGCCTCATTGTGGGTGCGCTTGGCGAAGGATTGGCGATTGGAGTTGAACGGCTCGGTGGCGTGGACTCCTTCGGTAAATGTAGGTGCGCCAATCTCGGCAGGCGACAACTCGATAGGCAAGCAACTGCCCTATGTGCCACGCTTCTCGTCTTCGGTTACGGGGCGATTGTCGTTCCGTTCGTGGTCGTTGTTGTATAAGTGGTGCCATTATAGCGAGCGATTTACAATGTCGAGCAACGATATAGCCTTGACGGGCAAACTGCCGCCATACTTTATGAATAATATCGAGTTGGAGAAGCAATTCTCGTTCCGCTGGGCAGAGCTCTCGCTCAAAGGCTCGATAAATAACCTATTCAACGAGGAGTATATATCTGTGCTGTCGCATCCGATGCCGGGTATCAATTTTGAGATTTTTGTCGGCATACGCCCGAAGTGGAGATAGTACTCCTGTCAATCGGGAAATATTTTGATGTTTACAAAACTTTTCATAATTTTGTAATTGATTTAAACTAACTTAATTCAATTAAAAAATACTATGAAAAAAATCGTTATTCTACTATTAGCAACCTTTGCTGTGGTTGGGCTCTCCGCACAGAATATCACAGAGGATGCAAAACGCCGCGCTGCGGAGCTGGTGTCGAAGATGACTCTCGAAGAGAAACTTGATTACATCGGCGGTTACAATAAATTTTATATTCGTGGAATATCACGCTTAGGTATCCCTGAAATTCGTATGGCTGACGGCCCACAGGGCGTGCGTAACAATACCAAGAGTACAATGTACGCTTCGGGAGTTGCCGCAGCTGCTACATGGAGTCGCGATGCTGTCTACAATATGGGTGTTGGTCTTGGTCAGGATTGTCGCGCTCGTGGAGTGCATATTTTGCTCGGTCCAGGTGCAAATATCTATCGTTCGCCTCTCTGTGGTCGCAACTTCGAGTATTTCGGCGAAGACCCATATTTGGCTTCACAAACCGCAGTACAATATATCAGTGGACTACAAAGTCAGGGCGTTATGGCTTGTATAAAGCACTTTGCTGCAAATAATCAAGAATGGAATCGTCACCATGTATCTTCGGATGTGGATGAGCGTACCCTGCACGAGATATATCTCCCTGCATTTCGTGCAGCGGTTGAGGAGGCTGGCGTAGGAGCAATTATGGCATCCTATAATATGATTAATAATGTGCATGCAACCGAACATAAGTACCTTAATATCGAAGTGCTACGCAATATGTGGGGCTTTGAGGGTATCTTGATGTCGGATTGGGCTGCAACCTACTCGGCAGTAAATGCAGCAAATGGAGGTCTTGACCTCGAAATGCCAAGTGGCGTATTAATGAATAGACAGAACCTGATGCAGCCTATTGCTGATGGAGTGGTGGATGTTCGTACAATCGACCTCAAAGTGCAGCATATTCTCCAAACACTTATCTCGTTTGGCTTCTTCGACCGCCCACAGAAGGATGAGAATATTAGCGAGCATAACCCATTCTCGGAGCAGGCTTCGTTGGATTTGGCTCGCAATAGTATTGTGATGCTCAAAAATGATAATATCCTGCCATTGAAGAGTGGTAAGGTGGCTGTTGCAGGTGTTCACACCAAGCGCATCCCTACGGGTGGTGGTAGTGGCTTTGTGCACACATTCAAAAATCTATCCGTAGAGGAGGGTTTGGCCGAGGTTAAGGAGTTCGAGACAATAACCACAAACGATATTATCTTCAACTCGTTAAAAGATATGTTCTTCACTTCGCGCGACCTCTCGACTCCGGGCTTGAATATGGATTTCTTCAACAATAAAGAGTTGTCTGGCGAGCCTGTATATAGCCGCGTTGCCGAGAAGATTAACCACAAATGGAAGGGTTCGCCAAAGAAGGATGTAGTTGATAGTGATAAATTCTCAATTCGTTGGAGTGGAGTATTTTACAGCAAGAATGATGAGAAGATTGAGTTTACACTCGCAGGCGATGATGGCTATCGTATGTTTATCAATGGCGAGGAGGTTATAAACGATTGGCGCGAACACTCGCTCACACGAAGGAAGTATATCTTCGAGGCGAAGGCTAAGCGCAAGTATGATATCCGCATCGAGTATTTCGACGATATTAGAGATGCGACTATTTCGTTGCGTATGTTGGACAAGGCCTATGTCGAGAAAAATGCTAAGGCGTTTAAATCGGCAGATGCAGTAGTTGTATGCGCAGGTTTCGACTCGCGTAATGAACGAGAGGGTAGGGATAGAACTTTCGAGATGCCGTACGAGCAGAGCAAGATGATAAACGACATCGCAGCAATCAATCCGAATGTTATCGTGGTGGTGAATGCTGGCGGTGGTGTCGAGATGGAGAGCTGGATGAATAGCGCAAAGGCGATACTTATGGCTTGGTACCCCGGTCAGATGGGAGGTCAAGCTGTTGCTGAGATTATCTCAGGCAAGCTCTCGCCAAGCGGACACCTGCCAATATCTATTGAGCGCAAATTGGAGGATAACCCAACTTATGGAAACTACTACCACAACCTCGAAAGAAAGGTTCGCAAGAATCCATATAAGCGTGTAACCTACAAGGAGGGCGTGTTCCTCGGCTATCGTGGCTACGACCGCAAGGAGGTGAAACCTCTCTTCCCATTCGGCTTCGGTTTGAGCTATGGCGAGTTCAAGTATGACAACTTCAAGGTGTCGGCCGCTGCTGATGGCTACCTCGTGGAGTTCGATGTTAAGAATGTTGGCAAGATGGATGCTGCCGAGGTTGCTCAGGTCTATGTCGGCTACAACGACAAGAGTGTGCCACATCCTATCAAGGAGTTGAAGGGCTTTGATAAGGTTACAATCAAGAGTGGTGCTACCCACCATTTTGCAATCAATCTACCTTACAAGAACTTAACCTACTACGATATTATATCGCGTAATATGGTCGATGCTTCGCAGGATGTAACTATCTATGTAGGCTCTTCGGCTGAGGCTATTCACTTCAAGCAGCAGGCAACTCGATAGAGCGTAAACCAGTGTGGTATAATGCGTAACGATGTGAGTGTCAGCGAGAAGCAAAAAGTGTTATTTGTCTGCCTCGGAAATATCTGCCGTTCGCCTATGGCGGAGGAGATTTTTCGACAGAAGGTCTTTGCAAGGGGATTGGCAGAGCAGTTCGAGATAGATTCCGCAGGCACCTATTCGGGACACGCAGGCGAGTTGGCAGACCCCCGTATGCGCGAGGCGGCACATTGCAGAGGTTACTGCCTTACCCATCGCTCACGCCCATTTCGAGTATCGGATTTCGACGACTTCGACCGCATTATCGTGATGGATGACAGCAACTACGAGCGTGTCTGTCGTCTTGCCCCGACGCGAGAGGATATCGACAAGGTCTATCGTATGCGCGACTACTTTACGACCTTTCGCCGTAGTTACGACTATGTGCCCGACCCATACTACGAAGGTCGCGAGGGTTTCTACCTCGTAATCGAGATGCTCGAAGAGGCGTGCGAGGAGTTGCTCAACGAGATGATAGGTAGAGGTTGATAGGTTGTCTGTTAAACAGTAAGAAGCTGTCTAACAAGGTGATTTCTGCGTTATACTCGTGTTCGAAATCCTCACATACGCCAAGTATGCTGCGGTTTCTCACACTTCGCAAGCCTTGAAATCCCTCTTGTTATACAACTTCGAGCAAAATGGGCGTGTCTAACAAGTTTTGTTAGACACGCCCTTGTCGTTTAATAAGTTGTGGTTAAAATAGTTGTATCAAGAGTAATCCCACGCTGAGCGAAACGACCGTAGTGATAAGTCCCGGCATCATAAATGAGTGGTTGAGTATCCACTTGCCGATATGCGTAGTGCCCGTGCGGTCGAAGTTGATGGCTGCAATCAAAGTAGGGTAGTTCGGAATGAAGAAGTAGCCATTCACAGCAGGGAAGAGGGCTATCATCATCATTGGCGAGATGCCGAGTGCGATGCCGAGAGGGGCGATAGCGCGAATGGTTGCCGCCTGACTATACAGCAAAATCGACATCACGAAGAGTGCCACGCCAAAGAGCCAAGGCATCTGTGTTACGATACCCTCTATCGAAGCCTTCAACTCTGCGATATTGCCGTTGATAAAGGTGTCGCCCATCCACGCAATACCGAAGATTGCAATTACAGCCTGCATACCTGCCGAGAAGATGCTACCCTTTGCTGCATCGATACCCTTGGTGCGGGTGAGCAAAAGGATGAGCGCAGCGGCTGTAAGCATCAACATCTCAATAAGTAGTGGCATTCCGAGAGTCTCGCCATTGAATGAAGGTCGGAGCGAAGGAATAGAACCAAAAAGGACAATCAGCAGGGTGGTGATAAGGAAGATTGCTACCGACAGACGAGCCTTCGAGAGGTTTTTTACATCGTTCAACTTGGTCTGCTGTGCATCGTTGAACATACCACTTTCGAGTCGCTTGATATACTCAGGGTCATTGACCAGCTCCTTACCTACACGCATCGAGTAGAATGCACCAGCCAAGATACCGATAATGGTCGAAGGGATGCATATCTTCAAGATGTCGAAGAGGTCAATGCCGAAGCCTGTGAGCATACCCAGCAACGCAACAGTAGCCGCCGATATCGGACTTGCGGTAATACCTTGCTGTGAGGCTATTACGGCGATGCCAAGAGGGCGTTCAGGGCGAATTTTTGTCTCCAAAGCTACCTCCGAAATGACAGGAAGCAGCGAGTAGGCAACATGTCCCGTACCCGCGAGAAATGTGAAGGTGTAGGTTACCAGCGGTGCAAGAATGGTGATGTGTGCAGGGTTGCGGCGAAGGATGCGCTCGGCAAGCTTGACCATATAGTCAAGACCTCCGGCAGCCTGCATACACGATGCTGCCGAGATTACGGCTGCAATCATCAGCATTACATCAATGGGTGGTGTGGTTGGCTGCAAGTCGAAGGCAAAGGTCAAAATTGCAAGGCCTAAGCCACCCATAACTCCGAGTCCGATACCTCCGAGCTTGGCGCCAACGATAATGGCCACCAGTACAAATAAGAATTGAATAAGCATAATTTTTTATATTTTTTAATTGTGATGTTCAAGTACAGTATGTGGAATATGCCCGTGCGAAATTATCTGAATTGGGCAGTGGTAATTCTCTAATTGTTCGGCAGTTATGATATTCGAGTCGTGGCGATGTACGGTGCGATTTACACAGACAATGCTCTTCACAACGCTCGTTATAGTGCCCAAGTCGTGCGACACCATAACTATTGCCATACGCTCGTTCAGACGATGGAGCAGGGTGTATAGCTCATTCTCGAATTTATTATCGACAAAGTTAGTCGGCTCGTCGAGGATAAGCAGTTTGGGTTCCAAAATCACTGCTCGGCAGAGCAAGGCGCGTTGCATCTGTCCGCCCGAAATCTCGCTTATCTGTCTATCGGCAATATCTGCAACTCCCGCCATATCAAGTAGTTCCATAGCTCGCTTACGGTCGGCTGAGGTGTAGCGTTTCAGCATACCCTTCTCCGCCTGCAAACCCGACATCACAACCTCTACAACCGATATGGGGAACGAACGGTCGAACTCTGCTTGCTGCGGAAGATAGCCAATAAGTCGGTGTCCGCGCTCGGAGAGAGTAGGGGAGTATGCGACCTCTCCACTGTGAGGTATAGTACCCAAAATAGCCTTTACAAGGGTGGTTTTACCACCTCCGTTAGGGCCTATAACTCCCAGAAAATCATCGGGGTAGATATCAAGCGATACATTTTCGAGCGCAGTTGTTTCGTCATACTGCACCGTTACATCTTTCAGCTGTACTATCGCCTCCATCTCTACTCGGTTATAAGGGTTACGATATGACGAATATTGCTGAAAATATCTTCGTCTAACGGATTAATTTCCACCGCAGTAGCGTTGATGTCTTTGCAGATGACCTCCACCGATGATGCAGGAAATTCCGATTGGTAGAAGATATGCTTTACCCCCTCTTTGCGAGCCTGCTCGATGATGCGAGCGAGGTGTTTTGCACTCGGCTCCTTGCCTTCGTGCTCCACTGCCACCTGCGTAAGTCCGTAGTCGCGAGCGAGATAGGTGAGTGCAGGGTGATAGATGAAGATGGTTGTGCGAGGTGATTGACGACACATCTCGGCAACCTCCTCGTCGAGTTCTAACAACTTAATACATAGGGTAGTATAGCACTCTTCGTACTTTGTCGAATCGGGCATCTCGCGAGCGATGGCGTGATATGTATTCTCAGCCATCTTGCTGAGAGCCTTTGGCGAACACCACACATGTGGGTCGATGCCGTGCGCGTGGTGGTGTGAGTTGTGGTTGTGGTCGTGGTCGTGGTCGTGGTCGTGTGAGCAATCGTGGTTGCAAGTAGTTGAGTTTGCGTTGTGAGCGTGCGAGCAGCTGCCAGCAATCAACTCTATACCTTGTGAGAGGTTGATAATCTGCTCGTTACGAGCAATACGATGTAGCAGTGCCTGCTCAAATTCGAGCAATCCAGTGCCAAAGACAAAGCGTGCAGTCTCAACCTCGCGCAGCTGCTTGGGTGTGGGCTCGAAGGTTTCTGGCGAAGCGCCTTGTGGAACGAGTACCGAGACCTCGAAGTCATCGCCTAAAATGCTCTCAACCAATGGTTTAAGCGGTGCAATCGAGACAACAGCACGATTTTCGACAACAACTTTTCGCTCAGCACAACCCATAAATAGTAGTGTTGTGATAAGCAGCAGGAAAATATATGATAATTTTGTTCGTTTCATATAATGTAACTATTCGCTACAAATAAAATTTAACATAATATACATATTACACACAAAGGTATGTAGGGCGTCAAAGAGGGTGGTTGGCCATAGATTGCGCCAAATTTTGACGACCATCATCGCTTTAATCTGCCGTACTTTGTTTCGCCCCACAAAGATAGAAATAAATTTGTAGAGATTTCCACAATTTTTTCTTTTTTATCTCTATTTGAAAAAGATTTATTCTACCGATATTTTTCGGTTTATTCGTTGTCTATCAGCAAGTTAAATATCTTTTTTGTGGAAAATTAACGCTCTGAGAATCGCTTATTTAAATTTTCGTGAGGGGTTGGGCGTAAATTTTAGCCCAAAAAAGAGCAAAATGGCTCTATATATAAATAAGGTATCAAAAAATATAGGGTAGTCCGACTACCCTATATTTTTTTGTCTACCTGACGCACTACGGTCATTGCTATCTCTTTGGTCGCAACTCCTCGAAGGTCTGGTCGCGATAGACGATAATAATCTTCTCAATATCGGAACGCCCAAGTTGAGCAGTCGAGAGTGTTGGTACATCGGGTGCAATGTTTGAATTGTCGCTTTTACTCGCAGCTCCTTCCGATAAATCAAAGAGAGTTCCCGAACTCGCTACCTGACTCTCCGATGTCGAAATTGGAATATTTGCATTGCGCATCTCCTCGGCATCGCCGAGCAGCCAGTAGGGATTTATTTGAGGAAAGCGATTGACAATTTTGCACAACAACTCAAAGCTCGGTTTGTTGCGACCACTCAAAATATGAGATATTGCAGCCGGCTTCACTTCGAGAATTTCTGCGAGCCTACTTGCTGTCAAATTCTCATTCTGCATCAAAATACGCAATTTTTCGTTCATCTTCGTAAGTTTTTACAAAGGTAATAAAAGTTTACAATATAAACAAACTAAATCTTACATTTGTAAAATGTTAATAAGTGTTAATAACTGTTACATTTGTTAATATGCCAATAACGGTTAAAACTCTAAATCTAATTTATATTATATTCTACTTTATATAAACACTTATAAAATGCTGATTATTAAATACTAAAACATTGTTTAATATATGCATAATCGGCGTTTGTGTTTAAATACGAGTATAGATGGTATTTTGCTTATAATTTAGGTTATATAAATATTGTAAATGATTGATATTTAGTAAATTAATTTTAATAGTTCAATATGTGAATACTATTAAAATAGCTCTATTTGCTGAGGAAAAACGGGTGTTATTACGATTTACAAATGTTACTCAATATTAGATATTAACACACTGTTTATATTACAAATGTTAATTATTTGGTGTTGGTTGTTCGGTTTATTACTTTACAAATGTAAATAACGAGGCGCGAATTGGTTAAATTTATCGACTTTTGAAGATATTTCGGGAAATCAATCACACTACCCTGCTCCATTCGTGAAAATTTGGCTATATTATGTTAAATATATCTATGAAAAATGCAGGAAATACACTATGTATTATCCTGCATTTTAGATAGTTACAGAGTTATTAACAACTACCCTACTCTCTCAGTGCTGATGCTATTTCTGAAAACTCTTCTGGGGTTAAAACGAGCTTCTCGCGGCTGAAATCAACATCTTTTTCGCTGTTCATAGGAATAAGATGGATGTGTGCATGAGGTACTTCAAGCCCCAAAACCACCGTTGCAACCCTCTTGCAGCCGCTAAATGCCTTGATTTTTTGTGCAACTTGCTTGGCAAAGAGTATCATACCCTGCAATGTGTCATCGTCGAGGTCGTAGAGATAGTCCACTTCCTGCTTTGGAATAACGAGTGTATGCCCCTTTGCAAGTGGGCTGATGTCAAGAAATGCGTAGTAGCGGTCATCCTCTGCTACCTTGTAGCTCGGAATTTCGCCTGCTACTATTCGTGAAAAAACTGTTGCCATAGTCTATATTAATTTAATGTGAAATATACGAAGCTATCTACTATTTTATTAGATAAGTCCCCTACCCTGCTATCTCTCTCTATTCAAGTTTCGCTGTTCGAATGTTGCGACTTTTCGAGGAGTTGATACCCTGTGAAGTCTATTATAAAATGTTTGATTTGTCGCATTTTCTCAAAGACACAGCGATAGTATGCCTAAAATAACTTTCAGCTATTTTACACATTCTCTCTATTTTCGATGCGTCTGACGCTCTCCATGCCCTTAATTTGGCGGAACTTGTCCATTAGAGCGTATAGAGAGTCGGCATCTTGTACATAGAGGCTCACCTTTCCCTCGAAAATACCATCGTGGCTACTCAGGTTAATCTCGCGCATATTGATACTGAAATCGTCTGAAACTATGTGTGCGATGTCAGACAACATTCCCATACGGTCAATTCCGCGTAGCTCAATGGTCGAAAGATAGGCCGTAGCTTTGTGCTGTGACCACCTAATCTTATCTTTTATGATATTCTTGCCATACTGAGATGCAAGGCGATTGAGCTCATCGCAAGTAGCCTTATGAACGACGATTTTGTCGGTTACAGGGTCGCGAAATCCCACAACATTATCTCCCGGAAGAGGGTTGCAGCAAGTGGCAATAGCAAAGCTGTCGTCGGGTGTTCCCTCTTGTTTGCTATCCTCTATATCTTCATCTTCGTCTTTGCGTAATTGCCAGAATTTCAGTAGCTTGCTGCTCGATGATGACTTCAATATCTTCTCGATATTGTCGAGCGATATGATGCCTGCGCCAATGTGACTGTAAAATTCGTCTTTGTATCTGCAACCATAGGCCTGCATCGCCTTGCGCAGTACGCGACCACTCATCGTTACATCAAACTCGGCTAACTTGCTTTCGAACAATGCAATACCATTTTCGATGTTGTTTTGCTGTTCGCGTTTAAGGAAGGCTGTAATCTTCTGCTTGGCCTTTGTTGTAGTCACCACATCGAGCCATTCGGCCTTAGGCTTGGCATTGTCTGCCGTGATAATTTCAATCTGGTCGCCCCACTTCAAAGACTTGGTTACAGCCTCGATTTTATGGTTTATTTTGGCTCCTATGGCGTGGTCACCAATCTTGGTGTGAATGTCGTAGGCAAAGTCGAGTGCAGTGGCTCCGTATGGTAGCTGTCGCTGCTCGCCCTTTGGCGTAAATACCGTAATCTCAGAGGTGTAGAGCGACAATTTGAAGTTGTCGAGAAACTCTACGGCACTCTCAGTTGGACTATTCAGCGCATCTCTAACCTTTTTGAGCCAAGTGTCGAAGGCATCATCGTTCTGCGATAGTGTCGCCTTCTTGTATTTCCAATGGGCAGCAAAGCCTCGCTCGGCAATCTCCTCCATACGCTGGGTACGGATTTGCACCTCCACCCAGTGTCCATCAGGCCCCATAACTGTCGAGTGTAGAGCCTCGTAACCATTCGCCTTTGGCATTGATATCCAATCGCGCAAACGGTCCTGCTTAGGGGCGTAAATATCTGTGATATTGGAGTATATCTGCCAACACTGTGTCTTTTCGGATGGAAATGGCAGTGTCTGGAATACGATACGAATGGCAAACAGGTCGTAAATCTCCTCGAAAGGTATCTGCTTGCGCTGCATCTTTGTCCATATCGAATAGATGCTCTTTACGCGCCCTGAGATTTCGTATTTGATGTTGTTGCGGTCTAATACCTCGATTATGGGTTTACAGAAGCGGTCTATATACTCTTGTCGTTTCTCGGCACTCTGCGCCAACAACCCACTAATCTTCTCGTACTCCTCCGGGAAACGGTACTTCATACAGAGGTCCTCCAACTCGGTCTTTATCGGGTATAATCCGAGTCGATATGCCAATGGAGCAAAGAGGTATATTGTTTCGCCTGTAATTTTAATCTGTTTATTTAGAGGCATATACTGCAATGTGCGCATATTGTGCAGGCGGTCTGCAATCTTGATAAGGATTACACGCACATCGTCAGAAAGGGTGAGCAGTACCTTACGGAAATACTCTGCCTGCTCCGAGGTGTCAGCGTTGAATACGCCCGATATTTTGGTCAAGCCATCGACCATCGAGGCAATCTTGGGGCCGAATATATGCTCCATATCCTCGACCGTATAGTCGGTATCCTCTACAACATCGTGCAGTAGGGCTGCTACCACCGACTTTACCCCCAAGCCAATCTCGTCAATTACGATTTGTGCTACGGCTATCGGGTGTAGAAGATAGGGCTCGCCCGAACGGCGACGCACACCCGAATGAGCCTCTTTTGCAAGAAAATAGGCGCGCTTGATGAAGTCCCAGTCATCCTCGCCCTTGCATATCTTCTTGCACGATTCAAGCAGCCTTTCGTAGGCCTTGTTAATTACCTTTTCGTCGTCGATTGTATAATTGCCCATAACCTATATACCTCTAAAAACCAATATTGAGAGCAGTACCGCCCGCGTTTACGGGTACGGTACTTAGCTCTCGTTTCAAAGGCTTGTAAAAGCCTCTGTTACTTTGTCATAGCCTCGCGTAGCTTAGCTTCGATTTCGTCGCACAAAGCTTTGTCCGAAGTCAATAACTCCTTCACAGCATCGCGACCTTGGCCAATCTTCTTCTCGCCATACGAGAACCACGAGCCAGCCTTCTTGATAATCTCGTAATCTACTGCTAAGTCAAGAATCTCGCCAATCTTCGAGATGCCCTCGCCGAACATAATGTCGAACTCTGCCTTCTTGAATGGAGGTGCCACCTTATTCTTCACAACCTTTACACGGGTGCGTGTTCCGAGTTGCTCCTCGCCATCTTTGATAACCGAGGTGCGGCGAATGTCGATACGCACGCTGGCGTAGAACTTCAACGCATTACCACCGGTTGTAGTCTCAGGATTACCATATACCACACCAATCTTATCACGCAACTGGTTGATAAAGATGCAGACGGTCTTGGTCTTTGCGATGCTTGCGGTCAATTTACGCAACGCCTGCGACATCAATCGTGCCTGCAAACCCATCTTCGAGTCGCCCATCTCGCCCTCGATTTCAGCCTTTGGAGTAAGAGCTGCCACCGAGTCGATGACGATAATGTCGATTGCGCTCGAACGAATCAACGAGTCGGCAATTTCGAGTGCCTGCTCGCCATTGTCGGGTTGCGATACGAGAAGATTTTCAACATCGACACCCAACTTCTGTGCGTAGAAGCTGTCGAAAGCGTGCTCTGCATCGATAAATGCAGCGATACCGCCAGCCTTCTGCGCCTCGGCAATAGCGTGGATTGCGAGGGTTGTCTTACCTGACGACTCAGGACCAAAAATCTCGATTACACGACCTTTTGGGTAGCCACCCACGCCGAGTGCAACATCGAGAGTGATTGAGCCTGTCGGGATAACCGGCACATTCTCAATATTTTCGCTCGACATCTGCATAATCGCGCCCTTGCCAAAATCCTTCTCGATTTTAGCCATTACCGCCTTCAAGACCTTCATCTTCTCGGCATTCTGTGTTGTTACTTCGCTCATAGTATATTGTGTTTTAATTATTATTTCTCTCTAATCTCTTTTTCCGAAGGAAAAACTTTTTCCAAAGTTAAGAATTTTTTTTGAAAAAATAGTACTCGTCTAATCAACTTTTTTCTTTTTTCTCTTTAATTCTCAATTCTTAATTCTCAATTCTCAATTTTGGCGGTTTAATCCCAAAGTAAACTGCCAATAATCTGCTCGTTGAACTCCTCTTCGGTGTTGTTGAGTCGCTTCATACACTGCGGACAACGAATTGCTGTCTCTGTTTCGATGTGGCAAAAGCCATCTTCGCAGTCAAATCCCATAAATCCCAAGCCGGTCAAGTGCATAAACTCCGTTCCGCAATGCTTGCATCTGATAGTGTGTCCTGTTCCCATAATAGTATAATTTTAAGGTTTTACATTTACTTTCACGATGCAAAGGTATGGGGTGTTTTTGACAACTCTTGTCAAAATTGAAAAAATAATTGGTAAATTTTTCACAAATCTTCGGATAGTGAAATGCTCACATAGGCTTACTATGCTGCGCTTTCACTCCCTCGCTTTGCACAAAATTTCCTCAATTCTTTTCAATTTTGAGTTGCGTATGGTGAGCGATATCGTAAATTTTGCCAAATTTTTCACAAATCTTCGGATAGCGAAATGCTCACATAGGCCGTGCAACTAAACTGGGGGTTACTGGGGATTACTGGGGGCGCACCTGCGGTGCTTTACTGGGGAGCGCAGCGATTTAATTGACGAATTGACAATTGACAATTGACAATTAATGTATTCTTTGTTTTATATACTCCTCCCCTGAATTAGCGGCGCAGAAAGTAATTCTGCATTTTTAATTTTTAATTTTGCATTTTGCATTTTGAATTTTGCATTTCTCTTGTCCTCTAATATAGTATCCTCTCAACAAAATAGAGGCTAACCCCTGCGGATTAGCCCCCATTTCTATTTATTAGTATCCTTTTCGGTTACTCAGCGAACGAGTGAATTACCACACCCGAACGCAATTTTGGCTCAAACCAAGTGGTCTTTGGTGGCATAATATTGCCCGTATCAGCGATGTTGATAAGCTGACGCATCGAAACTGGATAGAGAGCGAAGGCAACCTTCATCTCGCCCGAATCAACGCGCTTCTGCAACTCGCCCAAACCACGAATACCACCTACGAAGTCGATACGCTTCGAAGTGCGCAAGTCGGCGATACCGAGCAACTTATCGAGTACGAGGTTAGACAAAATCGTAACATCGAGAACACCGATAGGGTCTGCATCGTTGTAGCGACCTTCCTTTGCAGTGAAGCTGTACCACTCGCCTCCGAGATACATCGAGAAGTTGTGCAATGCGTTTGGCTTGTAAATCTCCTTACCAACCTTCTCCACAACGAAATCCTCCTCCAAAGCTGCAAGGAACTCAGCCTCGCTCAATCCGTTCAAATCCTTAACTACGCGGTTGTAGTCGATGATACGGAGATGCGACTCAGGGAAGGTAACAGCCAAGAAGTAGCAGTACTCCTCCTCGCCGGTGTGGTTTGGATTTTTGCTCTGACACTCTGCACCTACGCGAGCAGCAGCTGCTGTACGGTGGTGGCCATCAGCTACATAGAGTGCTGGAACGGTTGCGAAGACCGAAGTGATTTGCTCGTTATACTTGGTAGGAACAACCCACATTGTATGGCCAAAACCATCCTCTGCGACGAAGTCGTAGTCAGGCTCTGCCTTTGTAACCTCGGCAACGATAGCGTCAATCTCGGCGCGGTCTGGATATGCGAAGAATACAGGCTCGATATTAGCCTTCTGGTTGCGGACATGCTTCATACGGTCCTCCTCCTTGTCGGTGCGGGTAAGCTCGTGCTTCTTGATAGCACCTGAGAGGTAATCCTCGAAGTGGCAGCACATTACAAGGCCATACTGAGTGCGGCCATCCATAGTCTGAGCATAGATGTAGTAGTGCTCCTCGCCATCCTGCTGCAACCAGCCCTTCTCTTGCCACTTTGCAAAGTTCTCGACAGCCTTGTCGTAGACCTCCTGTGAATGCTCGTCAGCGATAGGCTCGAAATCAATCTCAGGTTTGATGATGTGGAGCAGAGAACGCTCTGTTGCCTCTGCCTTAGCCTCAACAGAGTTGAGTACATCGTATGGGCGAGAAGCTACCTCCTGCGCCAACTCCTTTGGTGGGCGAATACCCTTGAAAGGTTTAATGCGTACCATACTTCTATTTATTTACTTGGAAACGGGTGTTTCCGTTTACAAAATAATCTACAATCTGTCGTGCAGCTGCAAGGCCTGCGTTGATATTTGCCTCGGCAGTCTCGGCACCCATCTTCTTCGGTGTTCCGAAGTAGCGCTTACCAAACTTCTCGGCATACTCCGCAGCGGCATCAGGAGCAACATCGGTGATATAGTGTAAATCCTCACGCTCCTCCATTGCCTTCGCCAAGCCAGCCTCGTCGATGACCTCCTTGCGGGCGGTATTTACGAGAGTAGCACCCTTCGGCATCGACATTGCAAGGTCGTAACCGATTGAGCCTTTGGTCTGAGGTGTTGCAGGAATATGCAACGAGAGAAAATCTGCACGGCGATACAACTCCTCCACCGAATCAACCTTCTCAACTCCATCAGCCTCGAATACGGCTGCGTCAGAGATAAATGGGTCGTAGGCGATAACATTCATACCGAGAGCCTTACCCTTGCGACCTACCAACTTGCCGACATTTCCGTAGGCGTGAATTGCGAGGGTCTTGCCAATAAGCTCGTGACCTGTGCCCGGAGTGAGCTGATTGCGCGACATATAGACCATAAAGCAGAGTGCCAACTCCGCCACTGCATTTGAGTTCTGTCCCGGAGTGTTCATAACAACGACACCGCGCTGCTTTGCCTCCTCACAATCAACATTGTCGAAGCCAGCACCGGCACGAACAACGATTTTGAGGTTTTTAGCAGCCTCCAACACCTCCTTGGTAACCTTGTCGCTACGCACAATCATAGCGTCTACATCAGCCACCGCTGCGAGCAACTCGCCCTTATCCGTGTATTTTTCGAGCAGTACGACCTCATAATTTGCCGCCTGCAAAATCTCTTTAATGCCATCTACTGCCTTCTTAGCAAATGGCTTTTCGGTTGCAATAAGAACTTTCATACCTTTTAATAATGATGTGAAATATATTACTTTTTCCTCTTTTTTCTCGTAAGTATATGGAACTATTGTAGCCATATATTATTTGTTAGCTTTGAGAGCCTCAAACTCCTGCATACAAGCCACGAGAGCCTCGACAGACTCCTTTGGCAATGCGTTGTAGCACGATGCACGGAAACCACCTACAAGACGGTGTCCCTTGATGCCGACCATACCGCGCTCCTTAGCAAACTCGAAGAACTCAGGTGCCAAATCCTCGTTACCCTCGCTCATTACGAAGCAGATGTTCATCAACGAACGGTCCTCCTTAGCTGTTGTAGGGCGGAACAACGAGTTGCGGTCAATCTCATTGTAGAGCAACTCTGCCTTCTCTACATTGCGACGATACATCTCCTCTACACCACCGATAGACTTCAACCACTTCAAAGTCTCCTTCATCACGAAGATAGGGAATACAGGAGGAGTGTTGTACATCGAATTGTTATCAACATGGGTGTTCACATTCATCATCGATGGAAGAGGGCGAACAACCTTTTCGAGCATATCCTTGCGGATGATTACGAAGGTTACACCGGCAGGTGCAAGATTCTTCTGAGCACCACCATAGATTACTGCATACTTCGATACATCCACTGGGCGGCTCAAAATGTCAGACGACATATCTGCGATTAATGGCACAGGTGAATCGATGTCGGTCTTCATCTCGGTACCATAGATGGTGTTGTTGGTACATACATAGAGGTAGTCCAAATCGGTAGGGATTTCGTAGCCCTTTGGTACATACGAGAAGTTTTTATCCTCGCTCGATGCAACAACCTCAACCTCGCCATAGAGCTTAGCCTCCTTGATAGCCTTCTTTGTCCAAACGCCAGTGTTTACATAACCAGCCTTCTTGCCGAGGAAGTTAGCAGGAATGTGGAAGAACTGAGTCGAAGCACCACCACCTACGAAGAAAATCTCGTAGTTCTCAGGGATGTTGAGCAACTCGCGGAAAAGCGACTTGGTCTCCTCCATTACTGCATCGAACTCCTTGCTACGGTGCGAGTACGAAAGTATCGAAATACCTGTACCATCAAAGTCAAAGATTGCCTTTGCTGCATTTTCGAGGGCTACCTCAGGAAGTACCGAGGGACCTGCACTAAAATTGTGTTTTTTCATAGTGTTTAGTTTTTTAGTTGATTAAAAAAAGTTTAAAAAATGTAAAAAAAGTGTTACTTGTTAAATTAAAATATAATTTGTGTATACAACAATTGGTTGTTCTTACTCTTTCAATCTAAAATGCTCTTCGTTGTTTAAGTTCATTCCAAGTAGTAGGTCGCGTACAGCCATGCGCCTCTTGCCTGCCACCTGCAACTCTTCGATGGCGACTACCCCATCTCGACACGCAACCTTTATGTAGGTCTTGTTGTCGGTAAAGATTGTACCCACCTCTGCCGAATGACTCTTCTCCTCGAAGCGAGCCTTGTAAATCTTCACTGACAGCTCCTCCTCGCCACGCTGCAAGATACTCCACGCAGCAGGATAGGGTGATAATCCGCGCACGAAATTGACAATCTGTGCACCATTTGCACTCCAATCGACCTCGCACATATCTTTAAAAATCTTTGGCGCAGGGCGAAGATTTGCATCCTCTTGCGGTTGTGCCACTGGGTTGATATCGCCCGAAGCAATCTTCTCGACACTCTCCACTACAAGTTCTGCTCCCATTGTCATCAGACGGTCGTACAACTCGCCAACACACTCCTCGTCGCCTATTGGTGTGCGTTGTTGGCCAATTATAGCTCCCTTGTCAATCTCGTGGTTGAGCAGAAAAGTTGTGTTGCCACTCTCCTTGTCGCCATTGATAATAGCCCAATTTATAGGTGCCGCACCACGATATTCAGGTAGTAGCGAGGCGTGCAGATTGAATGTACCGAAGCGAGGCATAGCCCAAACCACCTCAGGTAACATTCTAAACGCGATTACGATACCCAAATCGGGCTGCAATGCTCGCAGGGCATCCAAAAAAGCCTCGTCGCGCAACCTCTCCGGTTGGAGAATGGTCTGTATGCCCAACTCCTTGGCAGCACGCTTGACATCGCTCTCCTGCAAGCGCATACCGCGACCTGCGGGTTTGTCGGGCATTGTTACTACGCCGACAACATTGTAGCCACCCTCGACCAATGCCCTCAATGATGGCACTGCAAACTCAGGAGTACCCATAAATACTATGCGAATATCTTTTGCGTTCACGACTTCTAAAATTAAGAATTAAGAATTAAGAATTGAGAATTAAGAATTATTTTTTCATTTTGAATTTTGCATTTCTCTCGTCTCTCGTCTCTCGTCTCTCGTCTCTCGTCTATTTTTAATCCGCGTCTGCCACTTCTCAGGTAGCTTTGCAATAAATTTGTCGCGGTAGTGCTTATAGCGACCAATATACCAATCTATATCGAGCAGAGCCGAGTCGTTGTTCGCCTTGTTCGAGAGGTATATCGCCAATGGTGTGAGTATAATTGCCGAAATCCACATACCAAGGAGCGAACTCCAAGTGCCCTCTTTGGCGAATTTTTCGCCTGAAATAGAGATGATGTAGTAGATGACGAAGAATATTACCGAAATAACTATTGGCATTCCCAAACCTCCCTTGCGGATAATCGCTCCGAGAGGTGCTCCGATAAGGAAGAATATCAAAATAGAGATTGGCAAAGTCAATTTACGATGCCACTCATTCTTGCTACGGTAGAGTTGGTTAAGTGCCTCCTTTGAGGTGGTTTCATCGAACGAGAAGGCATTACGCGAGCTACGAGCTGCACGCAGGGCACTCTCGTATATGCGATTTTTGGTGCGAGTGTTTAGTTTTGGTACCGAGTCGAGCAGCAGTGCGCCAAAGGTTTTGCGCGAACGGTCAATCTCGATTGTGTCGGGAGGTGCTACTCCGTCGGGGTCGCGCTCGAAAATCTGATCACGCAACAGCGGGTTGTAGGCTGTGGCGGTGAGGTTGTTTACCAACAAGTCGAGCGAGTCGATATTGTGCTGCAAGTCGTTGATATCCATAGTCTGGCTATTGTTGCCAAACAGGTTTTCGTCGCTACGCTGGAAGTCAAATCCCGACATCGGAATCTTGCCATCTTGACGCTTGAACTTATGATGACGCAGTGAACTCTTGGTATACCACTGGTAGTTGCGCGTCTGCTCGTAGGTCTCGCCATTGAAGAGAGTTACAAGAAGATAGCGCTTATCATCCGATAGGCGGATATATCCCGAATCGGCTATCGTTGTCGTCATATCGCCACTGCGCGAGCGATTGTCGTAGATAAGCACACCTGTCAGCAACTTTGTCTTTGGGTCTTGCTTCTCTACGCGGATGCTCATATCGTCAATGCCATTGAAGAAGAGGCCATCTTGAAATTCGAGAGCTTCGTTCTGTTGTTTTATGTCATAGAGCGTTGCAAACATCTTCTTGTTTGCCCACGGCACAAGGTCGTTCACGATGAAGAATGAACCGAACGAGATGATGCCGATAACCCAAAAGAGTGGCTTCATAATCTGCATAAGCGACATACCGGCCGACTTCATTGCCAACAGCTCGAAGTTCTCGCCAAGGTTACCCATTGTCATAATCGTTGCCAACAAAATAGCCAATGGCAAACCCATTGGAATCATATTGATTGTGGCATACATAATGAGTTCGAGGATAACCGTAGGCTCCAAACCCTTGCCTACTAACTCATCGATATAACGCCATACGAAGTTCATCATCAAGATAAAAATAATGATGAAGAAGGTCAGCACAAGCGGACCAAGGTATGACTTTAAGACGAGTTGGTGTATCTTCTTCATTCTCGTTTTTAGGCCTTTGCTCTCTCTTTTCTTGTTTGAGTTAGCCGTTTATTCCACAAAGATAACAATTTTATTGTTAAAATTGCAATAGTTAGCACAAATATTATTGCAGGTCCTGATGGCACTTCGGCGTGGTAGCTCAATGCAATGCCCGTAACTCCGCCAATTACAGCCACTACCGTCGCAATTGGGATAATCTTTTTGTAATCTTTGGAGAGGATATTTGCTGTTATTACCGGCATTGTCAAGAGCGAAATTAGCAGTACAATACCCATTGTGCGTATCGAGAGCACGATTGTTATAGCGGTTACGACAGCCATCGTGTAGTGGATAAATTTTACGGGTACACCTGAAGCCTCGGCAAAGTTGCGGTCGAAGGCTGCGAACATTATAGGGCGGTGCCACAAAATTGCCCCTACGATAAGCAGAGCCGAGAGTATTGCCAAGGCGATAATGTCGCCCTCGGTTACGGTTATAATGCTTCCGAAGAGGAAATTTGCCATATCGCCAGAGGTGTAGCCGGGGCGCAGAGCGATAAAGAATGCACCGATAGCCATACCTATACCCCACACCATTCCGATAGCCGAGTCGGGGCGAATCTTCGAGCGAGAGTTGCTCCACTCGATGCCGAGAGCCGAGAGAACTGCAAAAACGGTCGCTCCGAAAATCGGATTTGCGCCAAAGTAGAATGCGATGCCCAAACCTCCGAACGAGGCGTGAGTGATGCCGCCGCAGAGAAAAACCATTCTTCGTGCTACGATGTATGTGCCTATGATACCGCAGGTTATGCCCGACAATACGCAGGCGATAAGAGCATTCGATAGGTAGCTGTATTGGAGTATGTCGGAGATAAAATTCATTACATTGATTAAAAATCAATGCAAAAGTACACTTTTTTATGAAATTTCAATTGGTAATTTCAATATTTTTATATATTTGTGGGAAAATTTAGACAATTACTTTTACTAACTTTAAACCGAACTATTTATGAAAAAAATACTTTGGTTGTTTCCAGTGATCGCGTTGCTCTCTTCGTGTTGTGGCAATGCTCTCAAAAGTAAGCCTGTTTTGACTCCTATTATGAAGAAGGCTTTGAACGACAAAGACTCTAAATTCTATGCCGATTTTGCATCGTTCCCTAAACAGCAAAGCGAACTTCCTATTGGTGTATTTGACTCAGGTACAGGAGGTTTGACTGTTTTGGAGGTTTTGCTCAATACGGATATGGTAAATAATGTATCGGGAGAGGCGAAGCCTGATGGTGTTCTCGATTTTGCGAATGAGGACTTTATCTATCTTGCCGACAGAGCGAATATGCCATACGGAAACTACTCTGCCGAGAGTAAGCAGGACTACCTCCGCGAGCTTGTGATGAAGGATGCGCTCTTCCTCTTGGGCAATAAGTATTGGACATCGTCGATGGAGACTCTTGCGTCGGGCGAGAAGATGCCTTGTAAGATTTTAGTTATTGCGTGCAACACTGCAACCGCCTGGGGACTTGACGATATCTCGACATTGTTGTCGGAGAGTGGTACGGGTGTTAAGGTTGTAGGCGTAATCAATGCTGGTGTAAATGCTTTGTACGATAAGATTGCGATGTCGGCCTCTACCGAGCCTTTGGCTGTGGGTGTGCTTGCAACCGTCGGAACAATCGCATCGAATGCATACGAAAGAACAATTGTTAAGATTGGCGAACAGATTGGCTATCAGGGCTCTATAAAGGTTGTAAATCATCCTTGCGCGGGCTTTGCCGAGTCGGTTGACCAGGAGAAGGATTATGTTAATATCGCACTCAAAAAGCCACGCGATACATATAGAGGTCCAAAGCTGGGCGAGGGCGAAAATGATATCAAGGAGTCGTTGCTTGGCCTCTACAACTTCGACTATACAAAGGGTGCTGTTTTGTCGAAGAAGTCGAATGGCAAGTACACTCAGTTCCAACTTAATTCGGCTGCTAACTATGCGAGATTTCATCTGGTTACATTGTTGGAGAAGCATAAGGCAAGTGGCGCACAAGTGCCATTGAAGTATATCATCTTAGGTTGTACACACTATCCATTCCTACTTAATACGCTTACCGAGGCTATCGAGGAGTTGCGTAATTATAAGGATAGCGAGGGTAAGTTGGTCTATGAGGGGTTGATAGCTTCTGATTTGGAATTTATTGATCCTGCGGTATTTACTGCGTTGGAGTGCTATCGTACATTGCGCGAGACGGGAAAACTATCATCGGATACTACCGAAGGTAAATTCGAGGGCTATATCTCTGTCCCTGCACAAGGGCTGCCAGTCGGAAGCTTGGATAGCGATGGCAATCTGACTTACGACTTCAAGTATGGTCGCGTTGAGGGTACGGAGGATGTTACTACTGTTGTTGTGCCATTCTCGAAGAGCAATATCGACGAGCCTACATTGAGTCGAATTGAGAGTATGTTGCCGTTGTCGTACGGCAAGATGATGCAGGTTATGCAGTAAAATATCCTTTATAACTATTTCTGTGCCGACTATGCGTAAGGTTAATTTTCATACACTTGGTTGTAAACTCAACTTCTCGGAGAGTTCGACCTTGGCACGCCAATTCGAGGCGGGCGGATTTGTCCGTGTCGGCACAAACGAAGATGCCGATATTTCGATTATAAACTCCTGCTCCGTAACGGCGCAGGCGGATAAAAAATGTCGCAATTTAATCAGAAAAATTCATCGCCGAAATCCCGATACAATCATTGCGGTTACGGGCTGCTATGCACAGTTGAAACCCTACGAGATTGCCGAAATTGAGGGCGTTGATATCGTGCTGTGTAACAACGATAAAGGCGAAACATATCGACAAGTACTTCAACTCACCGAGCGAGGTAAAACGAAGGTCTTTTCGTGCGAAACAGACGAGATAACCTCCTTCTTTTCCGCCTTCTCTTCGGGTGACCGCACACGCGCCTTTTTGAAGGTTCAAGATGGGTGCGACTACTGCTGCTCCTACTGCACAATTCACAACGCTCGCGGAGCAAGCCGAAACACCCCGATTGCCGAGGCGGTAAAGCAAGCGGAGGAGATTGCTCGCGGCGGTCAAAAAGAGATTGTAATTACGGGTGTCAATACGGGCGATTTTGGTCGCACTACGAGCGAGAGTTTTCTCGATTTATTGAGGGCTTTGAACGATGTTGAAGGCATCGAAAGATACCGTATTTCCTCCATCGAACCAAATCTCCTAACTGACGAGATAATAGAGTTTTGCACCTCGTCACCTAAATTTCAACATCACTTCCATATTCCCATTCAGTGTGGCTCGAACAAGGTGCTTGGTTTGATGCGCCGCCGCTATACTGTGGAGAAGTTCGAGGAGCGCATCAATGCTGTGCGTCGAGCGATGCCCGATGCCTTTATCGGCATAGATGTTATTACCGGTTTTCCGGGCGAGGGCGAGGCGGAATTTGAGGAGTGCTACAACTTCCTCGCAAAGATAAACCCTTCGTTCCTGCACATCTTCCCATTCTCCGAGCGAGAAAATACCCCTGCGGTCAATTTTCCCGACAAGGTGTCGCCCGAAGTTTCGATGGCGCGTGCAAAGCGTTTGGAGGAGTTGAGCAGTCGTTGCCACTATGACTTTGCGAAGCGGTATTTGGGCACTACGGCAGAGGTGCTTTTCGAGAGTACGATGCGTGGCGGAATGATGACGGGATTTACAAGTAACTACCTGAAAGTCAAAGTGCCGTACAACAAAAAGTACATCAACCAAATTGTAAAAGTCCGCCTCTTGGATATCGAGTCGAATGGCGATATTTTGGGAAGAATTATCTAAAAATCCTTAAAAACATAGTTTTTACAGTTAAAATTGTTATCTTTGCAAGTTAAAACAAGGATAACAATTTTTTCTGCATATATGAAAGGTATTGGAAAGAGGACTACGATTGCATTTTTGAGTATAGTTGCACTACTGTCGGTGTCGGGCGTTATCTCGCTCTTCGAGTTGAGTAATTTGAGTTATGATACCGATGCGATACTCTCGGCAAATACACGCGATATTGGTGTTGCACGCGACCTTTTGCGTTCGGCACACGACCATAGTCGCGCAATGATAGATGTTGTGGTATTCGACAACGAGTCTGCGCGAGAGTCGTGCAATAAGGCGTTGTCGGAGCTCGATTCGCACATCGCCTTGTTGCGAGATAAAGCCTCCGCTGTGGTGCAGGGCAGTCTCGATACACTCTCGATTTATAGCGGCGAGTTGCGTCATTTGGCCGATAGTTATAGCTCGACCGAGAGGGTTGTTATCGACTCTCTAACGGTGGAGTTGCGCAAAATTGATGGCCGTAAGTGGTATAAGGAGAGGTATCAACCTGCACACAATCGCCTTGTTGAGCAGGTGGAGAGATATATCACTTTGTCGCATAGTGAGTTGGCTCCTCGTGCAGCGCAACTCTCGAAGAATGCCTATCGCTCGGTGGCTCCGGTGTTGATTTCGTTGCTGGTGATGATTGCCATAGTGTTGATGTTCTACTACTTTGTCTACATCTATATGGTAAAACCTGTGCTTCTTATCAATCGCTCGTTGTCGGATTATCTATCGTTTAAGCTGCCATATAAACCTAAGGCGAATATGGTCGATGAGATTAAGGAGCTGAACGATAATATCGAAAACCTGATAAATATCTCGAAGTCGAACAAAAAGCAGGGCGGAGATGCGATTTAGTGTAATTTTAAGATATATTGGTGCGGTGATGCTCTGCCTCTCTGCCTTTATGGCGGTGTCGGCAGGTATCTCGCTCGTGTCGAACGATACGGGTTTTTATCCGTTATTGTTATCGGCATTGCTGACGCTGTTGCTCGGTGGCTTCCCGATGATATTTGTGCCGAAGGCGGACAATATAACCAACAAGGAGGGCTTTATGATTGTGGTAGGCTCGTGGGTATTGTCGTGCGTGGTGGGAATGTTTCCATATCTGATTTGGGGTGGAGAGTTCTCGTTAGTAAATGCTTGGTTTGAAAGCGTTTCGGGCTTTACGACTACGGGAGCATCGATTTTGACCAATATAGAGGCTCTGCCACAAGGTCTGCTCTTCTGGCGTTCGGCGACCTGTTGGATTGGCGGTGCAGGAGTGGTGATGTTTGCCCTGTTGATTTTGCCATCGCTCGGAACAAATAAAATGGCGTTGTCGAGTATCGAGTTGTCCTCGTTGGCAAAGGATAACTATCGCTATCGTACGCAGATGGTTGTGCGTATTTTGCTTGCCGTGTATATCGGTTTGACAGTGGTAACGACCCTGCTATTGAAAGTTTCGGGCATGCGATGGTTTGATGCGCTCAATCACGCTATGTCGGCGTGTGCTACGGGTGGATTTTCGACCAAAAATGCAAGTATCGGCTTCTATGATAGTCCGCTGATTGAGTGGACATTGATTGTGGCGATGTTCCTTTCGAGTCTGCACTTCGGACTTATCTTCTCGACCTTCACACGCAAGGCAAACAATATCTTCCGTTCGGAGGTTGTGCGCGTCTATGTCGGGATTATCGTGGCAGCAACGCTCTGTATAGGAGCAAGTCTATATTTTGCGGATATCTACCCTAATATTCTCACTTCGTTGCGACAGTCGGTATTTCAGGTTGTATCGCTCATTACGACAACGGGTTTCGCAACGGCAAATACCAACCTTTGGACTCCGTTTGCGATTGTTATCTTGATAATTCTCTCGATTATTTGCGGTTGCGCAGGCTCGACTGCGGGAGGTATTAAGGTCGATAGAGTTCTGCTCTATGGCAAGGTGTTGAAGGCTCGTCTGCGAGGACAGCAGCACCCTAACGCCATTATCCGCATCCGTCTTGACGGCATTGTGCAGGAGGAGCGACAGGTAAATGCTGTAACTCTCTTCCTTACAACATATTTCGTGCTGATTTTGGTGGCGACACTTACAAGTACGCTCTTTGGATTGGACTTGCTTACGGCATTTTCATCTTCGGTGACGTTTATTGGCAATGTAGGACCGGGATTTGGTGAGGCTGGCTCGTACGACAACTACGCTATGATGCCATCGTTGCTGAAAATTCAAGGCTCGATATTGATGCTTATGGGGCGTCTTGAAATATTCGGATTTATACAATTCCTCTTTATCAGAATGTGGCGATGAAACGAATGATTATATCCATTATCGCATTGGCGAGTGTGGCGGCATCGCAGGCGCAGGGTGTTAAGGAGCTTGAACGCGCTGGCTTTGTGCGCGATTCGGTGGCGGAGGTGTTGGCGGAACATCGTGCCAACTACTCAAAGAACGAGTCGATGCGCGAACAACTTGCGCCGACAATACTCTCGTTGGAGAGGGAGGTTGTGCGCTTGCAGGCGGAGTACGATAGGCTATTGAAAATTATCTCTCAGCAAGATGTGCAGAGCGCGCTAACGGCGTATAGTAAGGCCGCTAAGGAGCAGGCAACGGATAAGAGAGAGCAGACTATTGTTGAGGAGAGGGTTACCTATACTCCCGACAATGCGCGAATGAGGCGCGATTTGGTGAAGAATGACTACTTCGCTGAGCGATTGTCTGCTGCCGATTATAAAACTCTGTGCGATGCTCAACAGCGCGAGAAGTTGGTTAAGGAGATGGTGTCGAAGTTGCACTCGGCGTATGGCGAACTGCTTGCCCTGCAACGACGCTATATGGAGGTACCGACACGCGCAGAGGCGGATAGCGTAGCACAGCTATTTGCAGCCAAGCGTGGTAGTATGGCGGGGCTTGACGAGGAGATAACTTCGTTGTGGTCGTCGCTCTACTACAACAAGATGTACACCTACGACCTATTGATGGAGCGAGGTGGCAACAACGCGATGCTCGACCTCTCGGCTGCTGTTACGGCACGCGCTGAGCGCGAGATAAACGACAATAGCGACCTCTACGAGTCGAATGCGTTGGTGGCTTTCTATGCCCGCAAAAGAGCTCTTACTGAGTACGAGTTGCAGTTGGCTACAAATCTTTCGCTTACCTCCTCGCGTGACTCGTTGAAGGTGGTGCAAGCGGAGCTAAAAAATAGAGATTATCGCCTGTCGAAGTTGTCGTTGCAACGCCGTAGCTTTATTAAGTATGAAGATATCGAGGTTAAGACACCAACCATCTATAATGCGAACAATCCTGTGCCTAAGACCAAGATTTACGACTATGGCACAGTCTATCGTATTCGTATAGGATTGTTCTCCAAGCGACCAAACATCTCGGCTCTGCGTGGCGTGATGCCATTGTCATATACCGATGCCTACAATAATGGTTTATACGCCTACTTTGTGGGTGGTTTCCGTACTGAGCAGGAGGCGAAGGAGGGCGTTGCTCGTCTGAAAAAATTGGGATTTAAGGAGCCTATTATTGCTGTGTGGGTGGATGGGGAGTACTACCCTACACTCGAAGATATGCGCCGTTCCGAGAGTCAATACAATGTGGAGATTTCGGGCGTGCCGACATTGACCGAGGAGATGAAGACGAAGATACTCTCCCACAAGGCGGACTGCACCATTTCGCGTATAGGCTCAGCCTTTGTGGTGGGGACATTCGAGAGTAAGTCTGTGGCTGCGGCAGTTGTAGCGGAGTTGAAGGCATTGAACGCCGATGTGGAGGCGGTCGTAAAAATTAGACAATGATGCTTAAAAATATAGTTTTTGACCTTGCAGGAGTGGTTGTAGCGCGTAATTCGCAACGCTTTCCTGCACATTTGGAGGAGTTTTTCTCGTTTGCGTTTGCTACGCCCGAAGGGGGTGTGCCGAAGTTTTGGGAGGACCACGACCGCGGCATATTGTCAATAGAGGATACGGCAGATGCTGTGGCCAAGTATCGTGGTTGCGACCTCGAAACAGCCAAGGCGCGTATGCTGCTCGCTGTGGAGTTTCAGGAGCAGGTCGAGCCTACGGTGCGACTTATTGAGGAGCTGACAGAGCGAGGTTATCGCTTGATTGTATTGTCGAATATGTCGCCCGAATATATCGAGTTTTTGCGCAAGATGCCAGTATTTAGGCTCTTGACAGAACAGATTATATCGTGCGAGGTGGGGTTGGTAAAGCCCGAACGCGAGATTTATGAGTTGTTGCTATCGCGTTACAGCTTAAACCCTACCGAAACAATCTTCGTAGATGACCGTAGGGAGAATGTCGAAGCGGCGGCAGCGGTGGGTATAAAACCATTCCACTTCGACAGAACAAATCCCGAAAAGGCGTGCGATGAGTTGCGAAGAGTGATTTATAATGAATAAAAAGCCAATGGCTAATAGCTAAATTTATAGATGGAAGAGAATCTCGAATTGGAGTTGTCGCATCCGCGCTACGATGTAGTTGTGATTGGTGGCGGTGCGGCAGGATTGATGGCGGCAGGTACGGCTGCGCGTGTGGGTAACAAAGTGCTTCTGCTCGAAAAGATGGAGAAGCCGGCGCGTAAGGTGCGTATTACGGGCAAGGGCCGTTGTAATTTGACAAACGCTCGCCCTGCGGAGGAGTTTGCCGAAAATGTGCGCACAAATGGCGAGTGGCTTAATGTTGCGATGTCGGAGTTTAATAACCGTGCCACGATGCGCTTCTTCGAGCGTATGGGCGTGAAACTCGTTACCGAGCGTGGTGAGCGTGTATTCCCTGCAAGTGGCAAGGCGGCTGATATAGCCAATGCGTTGGAGTTTTATTGTCGCGATTATGAGGTCGATATCCAGTGCAATAGTCGCGTAACGGAGATACTTGTTGCAGGGGGCAAGGTCTATGGTGTGAAGTATATGAACAAACGAGGCTTCGAGCGTAAGATAGAGGTCGAAAATGTGATTATCGCTACGGGTGGAGTATCCTACCCTGCCACAGGCTCTACGGGCGATGGCTACACCTTTGCTGACCGTACGGGGCACGCCATCGAGTCGGTGCGACCTTCGCTTACACCGCTTGTATCGAACCACCCGCAGATTGAGTATATAAAGAGCGTTTGGCTCAAAAATATCAACGCCCGATTGTTTGTCGGTGGCGAGATGGTGCGCGAGGAGTTTGGTGAGATGTCATTCTCGGATAGAGGTTTGGAGGGTGCTGTAATTCTCCGTTTGAGCCGCGATGCCGTAGATGGTCTGCTCGAAGAGAAGAGTGTCAAAATAGAACTCGACCTTAAACCTGCCCTCACAGAGGATATTTTGCGTGAGCGCATCAAGCGCGAGGTGGCGGAGATGCGCCCCGAAGATTTCTTCGCGGAGTTGGTGCGCCGCTTGGTGCCAAAACCGCTTGTGGTGCCTATCTGCAAGGAGTTGGATGTCCACTCGCGACTCTATATCTCGAAGGTGTCGGACAAGGAGTTCGAGCGACTTATCAAGGTGTTGAAAGGGTGGTCGTTCCCTATTTCGGACTATGCGCCATTTGAGTATGCCGTAGTAACGGCAGGTGGCGTAAGCTGCTCGGATGTGAACGAATATACGATGGAGTCGCTGAAAATCAAGGGTATGTACTTTGCCGGCGAGGTGCTCGATGTAGATGCCAATACAGGAGGTTACAACCTCCAAATCGCATTCTCGACAGGACACTTGGCAGGATTGCTCAAAAAATAGGAGGAGCGAATATGAAGATTAGCGGTAGAAGTGTCGGTCGCAGATTGCAGCTGCTCGGTAATAAACTTTCGCGTGCCAAGTATTATCACGGCTACGGAGTTCACTCTCCGTTTGTCTACGGCTTGGTGCGTAAGGCGTTTATGGCGAAGAAGTTGGTTGAAGGCTCTGGCAATGAACTCTACAACGCACTGCGCGAAAAGGGCGTAGCCGAAAAGCGAGCACGACAATTGCATAATACCTTGCACTATATCGAGGGTAAGAGCTACTCGCTAAATGAGGTTGAGGGCGAAATGTCGATACTTCTTGCCGACTACCCCACTACGCAGTTGCGCGAAGCGTACGAGCAGGCGAAGGCTAAGGGTGTAACACTTGTCATCGGTCAGCCCTATCTCAACCGCGAACGACAGCTCACTGTGCGTGCTTTGATTGACGAGCATCGCTCGACGACGGTTGATAATCGTGCTTATATCCTATTTTTTAACAATAGATTACCGAAACAACACTATCGCTTATGAAACTATACACGAAAGGTGGAGATAAGGGGCGCACATCGCTGATTGGAGGCGAACGCGTGCGCAAAACAGATGTAAGAGTTGAAGCGTATGGCACAGCCGATGAGTTGCAGGCAAATATCGCCTACTTGGCCGATAAGATGTCGCACGAAGAGTCTTTGACTACCTATGTTGAGGATTGTCGCTGGATATGCTCGAAGTTGATGACCGTATGCTCGTCGTTGGCAATAGGCTCGAATTGTGAGTATGAGATACCAAAGATTTCCGATGATGACATAGCTCACTTGGAAGGGCGTATCGATATATTGCAGTCGGAGTTGAAGCCTGTGGAGTATTTTACAATACCGGGAGGTTGCGAGTTGGCGTCGCTCTGTCATATCTGCCGTACCGTGTGCCGAAGAGCCGAGCGTCGTGCTATTGAAGCGGCCGAGAATTACGAGATAGACCACTCGGTGTTGGTGCTATTAAATCGCCTCTCGGATTACCTCTATGCACTATGCCGTACCATTACGGAACGCCTTGATGCAGAGGAGGTTTTGTGGCGACCATAAAATTGTGCGAATAAATATTTGTATATTAGAAATTTTTTATACATTTGCATTCGCTAATATAGAAAATTGAAAATATTAACAACTAAAAAGATAGAACTATGTATTGGACACTTGAACTTGCATCGAAATTGGAGGATGCACCATGGCCAGCAACCAAAGAGGAGCTTATCGACTATGCAACTCGTTCTGGCGCACCACTCGAAGTAATTGAAAATCTCCAAGAGATAGAGGATGATGGCGAGGCCTACGAGAGTATGGAGGAGATTTGGCCAGATTACCCTTCGAAGGAGGATTTCTTCTTCAACGAAGAAGAATATTAAAAAAAGCCGCATAGAACGCAAATTTCTGCGTTAGACTGCAAAAAAATATAGCCGACTACATTTGCTCGGCTATATCTATTTTTTTCGCAGTATGTTTACTCCTTCTGCACTGGGTCGCAGGTAAGACCAATGCCCAACTTCTTGAATATCTTGTGGTCTACCTCACTCAACATAACGGTTGAATGAACTTGGCAACCCTCTAACTTCGGAAGTTGGTCGAGGGCCTTTTTGCAATTATCATCTGTGATGCTCAACATCGACAGTGCAACCAACACCTCGTCGGTGTGGAGTCTCGGGTTACCTCCGTGCAGCAATCCAACCTTCGTCTTTTGGATTGGCTTAATCATCTGCTTAGGTATCAGCTTTATATCGTGTGGAATACCAGCCAAGTACTTTGCGGCATTGAGTAGTAGTGCTGCACTTGGTCCCAACAAGTCGCTTGTGCCTGCGGTGATAATCGTGCCATCCTGCAACTCTATTGCTGAACAAGGCACACCCTCGTGCTCCTTGCGTTCGTTGGCTGCAACGGTGGTCTTACGCTCGGCAGTGGTAATCTTTGCCTGCTTCATAATAAGCGAGAGCTTGTTTACCTCGTTCTCGTTGTTGCCCTTCTGTGCAAGGTTGCAAAGTGCATAATAGTAGCGACGGATAACCTCATCGCGAGCCGCTGCGCAACATACCTCTTCGTCGCTAAAACAGAAGCCTATCATATTGACACCCATATCGGTAGGCGATTTGTAAGGGCTTTCGCCATATATCGCCTCGAAGAGTGTATTCAGTACCGGGAAAATCTCGATATCGCGATTGTAGCTCGATGCCACCTTTCCGTAGGCTTCGAGGTGGAATGGGTCAATCATATTGATATCATTCAAATCTGCCGTTGCAGCCTCGTAAGCGATATTTACGGGGTGTTTCAGTGGTAAGTTCCACACTGGGAAGGTCTCGAACTTGGCATATCCCGCCTTTAAGCCACGCTTGTTTTCGTGGTAGAGCTGGCTCAAACATACAGCCATCTTGCCACTACCGGGTCCCGGAGCTGTTACAAATACGAGAGGTCGCGAAGTCTCGACATAGTCGTTCTTGCCAAATCCCTTGTCAGAGTCGATTAATGCCACATTGTTTGGGTAGCCATCGATAGTATAGTGGTAGTAAACCTTTATGTTTTGACGCTCCAATCGCTTGCGGTAGGCGTCGGCACTTGCCTGTCCGTTGTAGTGGGTAACGACTACTCCACTCACGCAGAGTCCAAACTTCTCGAACACACCTTTTAGGCGTAAGACATCCTCGTCGTAGGTGATGCCCAAGTCGCCTCGCATCTTGTTTTTTTCGATATCCAAGGCGCTGATTACCAAAATCATCTCCGCCTCGTCTTTCAATTGCAGGAGCATCTGCAATTTGCTGTCGGGCTGAAAACCGGGCAGCACACGGCTGGCGTGGTGGTCGTCAAAGAGCTTGCCACCAAACTCCAAGTACAATTTGTCGCCAAACTGCGCAATACGCTTTTTAATCTGCTCCGATTGTATTTTGAGATATTTCTCGTTGTCGAACCCTATTTTCATAATATCTCTATCTATTTTTATTTTTTGGGAACATCCTCCTGCTCTTCGAGAGCCTGTTTGAGTGCTGAGTTGAGCTTCTGTGGGTCAATCTTCGACTTCACCTTGCCGCCCTTGACAATCGAGATGTTGCCCGTCTCCTCCGACACCACCAACACCACAGCATCGGTCATCTCGCTGACGCCGATAGCTGCGCGGTGGCGAGTGCCATAGCTCTTTGGTACATTGCTCTGCGTAACGGGCAAGATGCACTTAGCTGCAACGATGCGGTTGTTATCTACTACCACTGCGCCATCGTGTAGTGGTGCATTCTTGAAGAAGATGTTTTTGATAAGCGACATCGTGATATTGGCATCGAGAGCGATACCGCCCTCAATAATAAATTGTAGGTCGTCTTTGCGGCGAAAAACTATCAGCGCACCCACCTTCTCCTCGCTCATATCCATACAAGCCGATACGATTGGCGAGGTGTTGGTGCTGCTGTGTTTGCGATTTAGCGAGAAGAAACGAGTGAGAAAGTCCAACTCTTTCTGTCGCATACCGAGAGTAAAGAGGAAACGACGCAATTCGGGCTGAAAGATTACGAGCAGGGCGATAACTCCCACGCTGATAATCTGTCCGAGTATGGTCGATAGAAGCTCCATATTGAGAGCTTTGACTATCACCCAACTGAAATAGACCATCACGATACCGACCATAATGTATGGTGCATTCGTGCCCTTCATCGCCTTGTAGACGATGAATAACAATCCTGCAACAAGCAGAATATCAAGCAGGTCTATAAAAGTAAACGGAATAAATCCCATAACTAACTACCCTCTTTTAATGTGTTGTTGTCTTGCTCTCGGCGAGTCGATTATCTCTTTTTGCTCTCCTCCTTCTCGGTCTTGTAGAGTTCGTTTACCTTGGCGAGAACCTTCTCGGTGAGATTGAGCGACTCGTCAGCATCGAGAAGTGCCGTAGCAGCGACAATCATCTTGTACTTCTTATCGGCGTTAATATCCTGAATAGCACGCATAAGGAGGTCGTTCATACGATTTTGGAAAACTATGCTCTCCTCCTCCAACTCCTTGCCCTCCTTCTGGGCTGCGGTCTGCATCGAAGCGGCACGCTTCTGCAACTCCTGCTCCTTCTCCTGAGCGCTGCGAGTGGTAATCAATCCCTTCTGATACTTCTCTGCGAGCTGGTTAATCTCGTTTTGGAGGCTCTGCTCCTTCTTAGCCCACTTCTGCTGTGTCTTCTCGGTCTTGTCGCGAAGTGCGATGCCCTCTGTCTTGAAGATGTCGCTCTCGGCCATTACATAGTCTACATTGACAAATGCCAAATCGCCCTCAGCGACAACCTCTGTTGTGCTTTTCTCGGCAGTTTCTGTGTTTTGCTTGTTCTCCTTGCAGCCTACGATAGCCAAGAAGGCGAGTGCTGCGATAAAAATTCTCTTCATAGTTGTATTTGTATTTTACGGTTTATCACTATATCGCGCAAAGATAATAATTTTCTATGAAAATTACATATATAACCTGCAAAAAAAGATGACAGCCATGAAATTGTCATCTTTTGAAGCGATGATTGGCAAGTCCCCCTCACAGGAGGGGGATTTAGGGGGGTGGGTAACACGCAGTACTCTCCGCAAAAAAAGAATACAACCGAAGCAGTCTTTCTTTGCGGAAAAATAGAAGTCCCCCTCACAGGAGGGGGATTTAGGGGGTGGGTAACACGCAGTACTCTCCGCAAAGAAAAAAGACAACCGAAGTTGTCTTTCTTTGCGGAAAAATAGAAGTCCCCCTCACAGGAGGGGGATTTAGGGGGGAGGGTAACACGCAGTACTCTCCGCAAAAAAAGAATACAACCGAAGTTGTCTTTCTTTGCGGAAAAATAGAAGTCCCCCTCACAGGAGGGGGATTTAGGGGGTGGGTAACACGCAGTACTCTCCGCAAAGAAAAAAGACAACCGAAGTTGTCTTTCTTTGCGGAGAGTACTGGATTCGAACCAGTGGATACCTTACGATATCGGCAGTTTAGCAAACTGCTGGTTTCAGCCACTCACCCAACTCTCCGTAGTGCTGTAACCCTGAAAAGGTGTGCAAAGGTAACTCTTTTCCGCAATAAAACAAAATTATTTTGATAAAATTTGATAATCTCCGTTACGATGTCCTTTTTTTGTGAGATGATGCCTGTTTTGGTACACTATCTTGCCATATTAAGGAACAATAGCATCGCAATGGGAATATATCCCTCCACGTGGAATAGCAACTTTTTAGGATCGACCGTTTTGCCTCGGTAATAGTACCCATCTTTCATTACTCCTATTATTGCGTTCGGATCTACTTTGCTACCGAAGTAGGCGTATGTGCCGTCAAAAATGGCTATTGGCTCTTCGGTGTCCGATTCATTGAAGATTTCACGACCATTGAAGGTCATCATCAAAACCTCCTCTCCTTTGGAGTTCAATTGATATATCTTGCCATTGTCGTAACACATTGTCGCCTTCCAGTTGCCCGACTCCTTATCTTCCAAATATAACTTCTTGCCGTCGTACTTATAGATCAATTTATCGTTGTTATTGTAAACCTTTCCCTGCGCCAATGCAAAAAATGGAGCGAGTATAGAGATGAATAATAATAATGACTTTTTCATAGTGTATGAATTTTAGAGTTCGACTTATGCAAATATAAGGAAAATATCGGATATATACAAAAAAAATTATCCTCTAAATGTAAAGTATCGTCCTGCAAGGAAACTATATACGGCACAGACAGCCGTAGTAAGTATTTTTGATGGCGTAGCCCATACCCCACAAACCTCGACAAACAGCTTCATACAGCCGTAGTTCAGCAATATTGAGCCGACTACGGTCAAGGCATACTTGGCGAGTTGCGGTAGCGAAGATATTTCGGTAACGCGAAAGGCGACATTGCGATTGAGCCAAAACCCCGTAAAGAAGGTTATCGGAAAGACTACACACAACGCTGCAATATGGGGTGACATAACCACTATGCCGAGGTCAATAAACCTCTCGCAAACGATATAGTGGTAGATTATGTAATACCACACGGCATCAAGTAATGCGGTAATTCCTCCACACGCCAAATAGCGAAAAACCTGCTGCGAGAATACTCTGCGCAGAGGTTTTATGTAGAATAGGTCTATTGCCTTGGTTATGGCTTCGGATAGTCGCATCTCTCGTCTCTCGTTTCTCGTCTCTCGTCTCTCGTCTCTCGTCTATTTCTTGGTATATACCCACACGCTCTTGCAACTCTTATGTTCAGCCCTCCAAGCCGAGACTTTGCGACCACACTCCGAGCGCGAAGCGACCTCGCAAAGGGCTACCATATAGCGACCATCGTAGTCGTATATATTCGCACTCTCAATCTCAGGTATGCGTGTAGCAAGCCAATTTAGAGCGTCTTCGGCATTTTTCAACTCGTTATATACGCCCCAAACAGCGTAACTGCTACCCTTTTGCATAGGCAAAATTGTTGCTCCTTCGGCTGCTGGCGTGGCGATAGGCTTAGCAACTACCTCCTGCGCAGGCTCAGCCACCTGCTCAACAACCTCTACAACGGGCTCAGTGGATTGAGAAGTCTGCCCTGCAACGCTCTCGAAAGCCTCCGCGGCAGGTGCGATACTCTTCTTGGCGAAGAGATTGTCGAGAGTTCCGTTTGTGTAGAGAACATACCCCGCAATGCCGAGTGCAAAGCCCATACACAACCCTGCTATTATATATATAAGGTAGTTTGTGCGTGGATTTACCTTTACCGTACCACGCCCCTTTGGATTTGCCATATCTTCAAATGTTTTGTCGGTCGTTATCTTGCCACCTTCAATGGTGCAAAGACCGTTAATTATTAAAATATTATTGCGCAGTGATTGTGCAAGCCACTCGGCATAGATATCCGAAGCTCGCTCCGCCGTTACGCCCGTTATATGTGAAATATATGCCGTAATACTCTCGCCTCGCTCCTCTTTGGTGAGTCGCAGTTCGCGATATGGGCGTTGCAACTCTCTCTTTGATAGCAACTTTGCCGAATGGCGATATAAAATCAGCGTACCCACCTCCGGCAGATATACCTCGCCCTCATCGAGTAGCGTATTGGCTATGAGATTATCGACCTGCTGCTTCATTACTTCTTGTAGTGGCGTTTGTTCTTTGGCTGCTTAACCTTCGGAGCCGTATCGACTGCTGGCGCACTGACAGATGCACTCTTATTATTAAAATACCAGCTCCATACCATAAAGCATACGCCTATAAGGATAAACGGTATCGAGAGCCACTGCCCCATATTGAGTGTCATACCCTGCTCGAAGGCTACTTGGTCAATCTTTATAAACTCGATGAAGAATCGAGGTGTGAAGATACCTACAAGGGCTGCGCCAAAGATAAAGCCCTCGCGTTTTTCGACCTTCGTGTAGCGATACAATGCAAACAAAATGGCAAAGCAGGCGAGGTAGCACAACGCCTCGTAGAGCTGCGTTGCGTGGCGAGCTGGCACCATCTCCTCAGGCCAATTCGGATATAGGCGCATAAACTTGAAGCCCCAAGGCACAGTTGTTTTGTTGCCGATAATCTCCGAGTTGAAGAGATTTCCGAAGCGAATCATCGCGCCACTCAAAGGCGCAATAATGCCGAGTCGGTCGGCTGTCCACATCACCGAAACCTTGCTTTTGCGCGATGAGAGCCAGATGCCCAAAAGGATGCCGATTGTTGCTCCGTGACTCGCAAGACCGCCATCTCGAATACCCGTGATAATCTTCCACGGCTCGCGCAGATACTCCATCGGCTCGTAGAAGAGGCAGTGTCCAAGTCGCGCACCTATGATTGTTCCGAGTGCGATATAGAGAAATGCCGTATCCGACACCTCTTCGGGCTTGCCCTCACGCTTGCAGAAGTAGGAGAATAACCAACCTCCGAACAAGAGTGCCGCAACCCAAGTCAGCGAGTACCAGCGAATTTCAAAACCGAAGATATTTACAAGTGTGGGATTAAAGTCCCAAACGACAGCCAACAACTCCATAACCTACTATAATTCAACCTTTTTCAAAGTAAATGTAAATGTCGAGCCTACGCCCAACTCGCTACGCACAGATACGCGCTCGCCGTGTCCTTCGATAATGTGCTTAACAATAGCCAAGCCAAGACCTGTGCCACCCTGCTCGCGCGAACGACCTGTGTCGGTGCGGTAGAAACGCTCAAATACGCGCGGAGCATCGCCCTTGGCGATACCGATACCGTTATCCTCCACCTCAATTAAAATCTTGTCGAGCATATCGCGGAAGTCGAGCTTCACCATTCCGCCCTCCTTGCCGTAATGAATGGCGTTGGTGATAAGGTTTTCGAGCACCTGACCGATGTAGAACTTATCCGCCGACACCCAGAAGCGAGATGGCAGGTTGTTTGCAAACTTTACCGTAATGGTGATACTCTTCTTTGCCGCCTCCATCTCGCACTGCTCGGCAATCTCCTTTGCGAGCGCCACGATATCGAAGGTTTCGGACTTCATCATCTCCATATCGTTTTCGAGCGAGGAGATGGTGTCGAGGTCGCGAATAATGTTTATCATACGATTTACGCTCTTCTCGGCACGCTCCAAGTACTTGCGGTTGATAATCTCGTCATCGATGCCACCATCGAGCAGTGTTGAGATATAGCCCTGAATATTGAAAATCGGGGTTTTCAACTCATGAGCGACATTGCCGAGGTACTGCTTGCGGAACTTCTCCACATCTTTCAAGCGGGCAATCTCCTTGTCGTTATCCTCTGCCCACGAAGAGAGCTCCTGCGAGATATTCTCCACGCGCTTGTCCTTCAACTCATCGAGTACATCGGCGGTGTGAACATCGCGCGAAAATACGGTCGAATATATCGGGCGAAGCTTGTAAGCCACATACTTTGTCATCACCCAAAGCGCAAAAAGCGACACGCCTACAAATGTTCCGAGCGTGGCAACAATCACCACCCACCACAACGATTTCAGGTCGAGTGTAGTCAAAGTTACGACCAATGCACACACACCTGCTACTGCGCCAATCAGCCACGAGCCCGCCTCTTTTGTCTTAATTCTCAACATATTATAAAGTTTTATTGTTTTATGCATTGCTTATATTTATGCAAATATAAGAAAAAAAGTTGAGAGTTGAGGTCTTTTAGAAAAAAAATACCTTAATTGTCAATTATCAATTGTCAATTGTCAATTATTTTGCTATCTTTGCAAAATAGTTTGGCTCCGTAGTTCAATGGATAGAATTTAAGATTCCGGTTCTTACGATAGCGGTTCGAATCCGCTCGGAGTCACAAGAGCCGAAGGCTCAATTGAGAATTAAGAATTGAGAATTGAGAATTAAGAATTATAAAAGGCTAATAGCTAATAGCTAAAAGCTAACAGCTAATAATATGGATAGAAGAATAGAGAGCGATAGCGAGTTCGAGGGTAGAATACGCCCGCAGGAGTTGGAGCAATTTTCAGGTCAGGAGAAGATTGTCGAGAACTTGCGCGTCTTTATCAAGGCGGCACTGATGCGTGGCGACTCGCTCGACCACACCTTGTTACACGGTCCTCCGGGACTTGGTAAGACCACCTTGGCGAACATTATAGCCAACGAGATGGGTGCGCAGTTGAAGGTGACTTCGGGCCCCGTACTCGACAAACCGGGCGACCTCGCAGGTCTTTTGACAAACCTTTCGGCAGGCGATGTGCTCTTTATTGACGAGATTCACCGCCTCTCCCCTATTGTCGAGGAGTATCTCTACTCGGCAATGGAGGATTTCAAGATTGATATCGTCTTGGACAAAGGACCGTCAGCGCGTTCTATTCAGATTGAACTTGCGCCATTTACCCTTATCGGAGCAACCACCCGAAGCGGTCTTTTGACCTCGCCTTTGCGTGCCCGATTTGGTATTCAGTGCCACTTGGAGTACTACGATTCGAAGGTGTTGAGCCGCATTGTGAAGCGTTCTGCTTCGATTTTGGGCGTGTCGATTGACGATGACGCTGCTCTCGAAATTGCACTGCGTTCGCGCGGTACGCCGCGTATTGTAAACTCGTTGTTGCGTCGTGTGCGCGACTTTGCGATGGTTAAGGGCGAGGGCTGCATCGACTTGGAGATTACGAGAATGGCATTGGAGGCTCTCAATATCGACTCACGAGGTTTGGATATGATGGATAACAAGATTCTCTCGACCATCATTGCCAAGTTCAACGGTGGTCCTGTCGGCTTGAATACCATCGCTACGGCAGTGAGCGAAGATGCAGGAACTATCGAGGAGGTCTACGAGCCGTTCCTGATTAAGGAGGGCTTCTTAAAGCGTACTCCGCGAGGTCGTGAGGCTACGGAGTTGGCATACAAACATTTGGGCTTGACACAGCCCGAACGCGAAGGGGAACTATTTTAAAGTATAGAGATGAAGATGGTTGTTACAATTATTGGCGCAGGAATGATGGGCTCGGCTTTGGCGTTCCCTGCTGCCGAGAATGGACACGAAGTGCGTTTGGTGGGCTCGCCACTTGACGATGATATTATAGATGCCTGCACTGCTACGGGGCGACATCCTAAGTTTGAGCGCGACTTTCCAAAGGGCGTGAAGTACTACAAGGTTGGCGACTGGCGCAAGGCGGTCGAGGGTTGCGACTTTGTGATAGGCGGTGTCTCTTCGTTTGGCGTGGATTGGTTTGGCGATGAGATTTTGGCCAATCTCAACCCCTCAATACCTGTGTTGTCGGTTACAAAGGGTTTAATAAATCTCGAAGATGGAACTTTGATATCTTACCCCGATTATTGGCGTAAAAATCTGCTTGCCAAGGGCATAGACCGTCATATATGCGCTGTGGGTGGCTCTTGCACATCCTACGAGTTGGTATTCAAAGACCATACGGCAGTAACCTATTGCGGTGCGAAGAGTGCCGACTTAAAGTTGATAAAGGAGGCGATGTCTGCCCCATATTATCATATCTCGCTCACGAATGATGTTATCGGCTTGGAGAGTGCTGTGGCGTTGAAAAATGCCTATGCTTTGGCGGTGGCAATGACCATTGGCTTGGTCTATCGCAACCACGGCAAAGATGCAGGTTTGCACTACAACTCGCAATCTTCGGTCTTTGGGCAGGCGGCTCGCGAGATGGCTCGATTTATAGCGATACAGGGCGGAACGCAGGAGTCGTTGAATGTCGGTATTGCCGACCTCTATGTTACAATCTATGGTGGTCGCACACGCAAGGTGGGTATCCTGCTCGGCGAGGGCAAGAGCTGCAAGGAGGCTCTCGAAATACTCGCTGGCGAGACGCTCGAATCGTTGGTTGTGGTGCGTCGTGTTGCAAAGGCGATATATCGCAAGGCTGAGCTTGGCGAGGTGTCGCTCTCGGATTTTCCGCTGCTGTGCCACGCAAACGAGGTGATAGAAAACGGCAAAGATGCCGAACTGCCTTGGGAGTCGTTTACTTATGATTATACGGAGTAGGTATTGTGAAATTAAAGGGTTTAATATTCGATATGGATGGTACGCTGGTGGATAATTTGGCGTACCACTTTTTGGCATTTGATGAGTATGCCAAGCGTAAGGGCCCGAACGAGAAGGAGAGTTATTTTAATCAATATAATATTTAGTACTAAATTAAAAATTAAAAAAGCTATGGCAAAGGTTGTTGCTATTATTGGATCGGGAATGATGGGCTCGGCTCTTGCTTTCCCAGCAGCAGAGAATGGTCACGAGGTGCGCTTGGTAGGCTCGCCACTTGACAATGAGATTATTGATGCGTGTATCGCTACAAACCGTCATCCAAAGTTTGATCGCGACTTCCCAGAAGGCGTTAAGTATTACAAGGTTTGCGACTGGAAGAAGGCTGTTGAGGGTTGCGACTTCGTAATCGGTGGCGTTTCGTCGTTCGGTGTGGATTGGTTTGGCGAGGAGATTTTGGCAAACCTCGACCCAACAATCCCTGTACTTTCGGTAACAAAGGGTTTGATTAACCTCGAAGATGGTACTCTTATCTCGTACCCAGACTATTGGCGTAAGAACTTGCTTGCAAAGGGCATCGACCGTCATGTTTGCGCAGTAGGTGGTCCTTGTACCTCTTACGAGTTGGTATATCACGACCAGACTCAGGTTGCTTTCTGCGGTGCTAATACTGCCGAGTTGAAGATGATGAAGGAGGCAATGAGCACTTCGTACTACCATGTATCAATCACCAACGATGTTATCGGCTTGGAGAGCGCAGTAGCATTGAAGAACGCTTACGCTTTGACCGTTGCAATGACCGTTGGTTTGGTAAATCGTCATCACGGAGCAGACGCAGGTTTGCACTACAACTCACAGGCAGGTGCTTTCTATCAGGCTACTCGTGAGATGACCAAGTTGATGGCTCTTCAAAATGGTTCGCAGGACGCTCTCTGCATCGGTATTGGCGACCTCTATGTAACAGTTTATGGTGGTCGTACCCGTATGATTGGTGTATTGCTCGGCGAGGGTAAGACATACGAGGAGGCTATGGATATCTTGGCTGGTGTAACTTTGGAGTCGTTGGTTGTATCTCGTCGCGTTGCTAAGGCTATCTACCGCAAGGCTGAACTCGGCTTGGTATCGTTGGAGGACTTCCCTATGATGTGCCATGCAAACGATGTAATCGAGAATGGCAAGGACGCTGAGTTGCCTTGGGAGGCGTTTACATTCGACCATACAAAATAGTTGAAAATGACACAGTTGAAAGGACTTGTGTTTGATATGGACGGTACGCTGGTGGATAATTTGGCGTACCACTTTTTGGCTTTTGATGAGTATGCCAAGCGTAAGGGCTTTACGCTGTCGGAGCCTTTGTCGTTGAAGCACAACGGAATGCATAGCGACGAGATATTTAAAATATTGGTAGGCGAATCTATCGTTGCCGAGTATGGTGCCGAGCGATTATGTCGAGAGAAGGAGGCGGTCTATCGCGAGATATATCGCCCGAATGTTAAACCTGTTGCCGGCATTGTAGAACTCCTTCAAAAAGCCAAGCAGGCGGGTTTGAGGTGCGCTATCGGCTCGGCAGGATGCCGCGAGAATGTTGAGTTTATAGTCGAAGCATTGGGCATCGAAGATTGCATAGATGTCTCAATTAGCGGTAGCGATGTTACACACGGAAAGCCTCACCCCGAAATTTTCTCAAAAGCGGTTGAGAGATTGGGGCTAAACCCTGATGAGTGTATCGTATTTGAGGATGCGATAAACGGCATCATTTCGGGCATTGCAGCAGGTTGCAAGTGCGTTGGCATCACCACTACGGCTTCGGCTGAGGAGCTGACAAAGGCGGGTGCGATGGTCTGTGCTGCCGACTTTACCGCGCTGACAATTGACGATATGAAGCAACTTGTGAAGTAAAGCTAGCGATTTAATTGACAATTGACAATTGACAATTGACAATTAAAGGTATTCTTTATGCTTAATATAAAGAGTAAGAGAGGGTTTGCGCCCTCTCTTATTTTGTGTTTAGAAGCTATACTTCGCCAAGATATTGATGCGGTTGGAGTGCGCCTTTGCGCCATCCATATTCTTGCGACTGCCGTAGAGATATTCGGCTGCAAGAACGAAACGAGGTGTCAAGTTCCAGAACACATTTCCGAAGATGTATTGCCCCTGCTTGTACATATCGTCGCTATATACGCCATTCTTTTTACGCACCGTAACAGCCGAGTAACCTCCCGAAACAAAGAGGTTTGGCAAGATGTTTATCTGCGCTGCCGCCTGCCAACCAAACATCGGTGTTGTCTGTACGCGAGTTGGGTCGTCAGGGCGTGGCGTGAAGTCGAGTCCTGTGCCCATCAAGTCGTTGATGTAGCGCGAGATACCCTCGCCGTAGATGCCATTCATAAACAACTCCAAGTATTTGGTAATGTGGATGTTACCACTGAACTGTACGCCCCAGCCAAAGAGGTCATCTTCGCCATTGCGAGCATTGTTGTAGAGGTACATATCGCGGAATACTGCCGATGCGCGGATATGGCTATCGCGGTTTTTGCCCCACGAATATTGGAAGTAGACGGGAAAGTCGGGCACACGCTGCGGTATTGCCGACAAGGTCTCGCCGTATGTTCCCGATACGCTCGGCATCTCGGCTGCTGCTCCAACCTTCAAGTGGTCTTTGAGGAAGGAGTACTCGTAGCGAATCATCGTTGCGAAGCGGAAGTTGTAGGCGTTAGGGCCTTGGAAGTCGATGGTTGTAGGTGCAGCGGTAAGGTCGCAGAAGGTCGATACATCGCGACCAATGGTCAAACCGAGCATCTGCACATAACCCGAACGGATACGCGGAGTATAACTACCTGCAAGACCTCCTCGGAAGTCCAAGTCCATAAATATATGTACCTGACCGAGCCTCTTGGTGTTGGCAATACCGCGAAGGAAGATGCGCGAGGTGGTGGCATCCATTCGTATCTCCTGCTTGTCGGCAGGGGTGAGTGTCATAGGAACATCGTATGGCACCATATCTATATTATTTACGGTGCGGTCAAACGAGTAGGCGGCACGCAGAGCTATATCTCCACCAATGGCGAAGGAGAAGGTGTTGCGCTTGTCGGCAAAGATAGCCGAAGGCATCTGCACCTGCTGTGTACCCTCACGAGTGGCGCTTTTGTGGTCGGCGATAGCGCCCTTTACGGCGGCATTCTTCATCAACACATCCTGCTGATTGCAGCCTTGTGGTGAGCAGGTTATGGTATCACGCTCGCTTACCGAGATGATATAGACCGTAGGCTCGGCTCCGCCGTGATGATATCGCTGTACGCGATGGTTTTGCGCTGTGGCGGTAAGCGTTGCCGCCATAGCTCCGATAATGAGTAAAAACTTTTTCATACCATTTTTGTTTTAAGTTACGCACTCTACGGGTGCAAACCTTGTGCCACTACACCATCTCCTCCTCGCGCTCGACCTCTTTTTCGAGGTTATCGCGCCATCGCAACGAGGCGTGCGAGCCGTCGCAGTAGGGCTTGTTTGCCGACTCGCCGCAGCGACAAAGTACTGTGCGGTTGCGTATCTCGTAGGGTGTTCCATCCTCGCGCGCTATGCGTATGCCTCCGCGCACCCACAACCCACCACTTACGCGAAGGGCATCATCCTCGATAAGCCCAAGGCTCGGCTCGTAGTGTCGCTCGAATGGGAGGTCGGAGCCATTGCCCCATATCATCAGTCGCCCACTCGGACACATCGACGCTTGGCGTATGGCCTGTCGGCGCGAGGTGTCGTCGAATGAGGTCTCGGTGGCAGCCCATACTCCCCCACCTGCATCGCAAAATCGCGCAAAGACACAGTATTGAGGGTTGTCGGTGAGCGTAAGCTCGTCGCCTGAGGTTATCTCGACATCGTCTAACAACGCTTCGGGGCGCGCCGTAAGTTTTGATTTCCACTTGTGCGAGTGGTGTGTGCCGTCGCAGTAGGGCTTGTTCTTCGATGCTCCACAACGACAGAGCGATGTGGGCTCCTGCTCGGTTGTGAAGTGCTTGCCCTCCTCGAATGCCCAACTCTCGCCCAACTCGTTGGGTACGATATGCTGTGTCGCGAGTGGTGGCTGCCCATAGACCAAGTAAGGACCTCTCTCTGCAATGATAATTTTGTACTCAGGAGCCGCAGGCCTGCTTCCCGTTTCGATTTTTTGCTTTGCCATAGTAATAAATAGTATTGTTTTTCGTTCATTTGTAGGGCAATAATTGTTCCTAAACGAGGATTATAGATTTGTAATTGCCAACTTTTTTGTATATTTGCAGATTGAAAGATTTACTGAATATGAGAAGCGTGAAATTTATGGTTGTGGCGGTGCTGTCGATTGTGGCACTTGCCGCTTGTGATAAGGAGGAAAAAGCGTCGCTTACGCTGAATAAAACGGCTCTCTATTTCTCCTCGTGGGAGGACTCGGCGCAGGTTGTATCCTATGTGGAGCAAGATGCGGAGTATGTTGCCGTAGGCTCGATTACGGAGGGTTGGGATGCAACAGTAGACCCCGTTGCTCGCAGAATTATCGTTATGCCTGTGGGTACAACCGAGGAGGGAAAGAGTAACGACGACCTCGCAAAGGAGGGCTATATGGTTGTGAATGCGCTGAGTAGGGATAATTTGGCTACAAGCTGCTATGTATATCTCTATATCTGCGAGACCGAGTCGCTCGACACCGAGGGGCGCGCAAACTGCTATGTCGTGACAAAACCTACCGCGAACTATACATTCGATGTGATGCATCGCCCTGATGGCGAGCCTCTCGCAACAAAGAGCGTTAAACTGCTGTGGCAGAGCAATAAAGATGTGGTGAAGAATGTGGATTTCGTGGATGGCAGAGCGATGTTCTACATCGAGAGCAGCGCGAATGATGCTACACTTCTGACCGATACAAACGCTGTGATTGGTGCGTGCAACGATGCAGGAGAGGTCATTTGGAGCTGGCACTTGTGGATTGTGAACGAAAACCCTCTTGCCGAGGTCGATACATACGCCAATGGCAAGACCTTTATGCGGAAAAATCTTGGTGCCTTTATCAATGCAAACGGCTCGCCTGAGGAGCAGAAGATATTGGACTCGTATGGTCTATACTACCAGTGGGGGCGCAAAGACCCATTCATCCGCCCCTACTACTACGACGCTGCGGGTGCCGAGAGCGAAACTCTATACTACGAGAAAGATGGATATATCACCGAGAACTTTGTGGCTCGCACAGCCGATAGTGGCACCTTGGACTACTCCATCAAAAACCCTTTGCACTATATCTATAATGCGGAGAGTAGCGAGTATAACGGCGATAGCGGAGCAGGTGTAGGCGATTGGCTTGTGGCGGCAGACAATGCTTTGTGGAGCGACACCGACAAGAGCCTCTACGACCCTTGTCCATACGGTTGGAGAGTGCCTACGGCAGAGGATTTGTCGGTGCTTGACTTGTCGTATGCGGAGGATAATACCAAACTCGAAGTTGCTCGTAAGCAGTTTGGCTGGCATCTGTCGGATGGTAATAATGACTACTTCTACTCGGCTTGTGGTCGTCGTCGCTACACAGATGGAAAGGTCGAGAATATAAACTATAAGGATGGCGCATACCCTTCGCAGCCACAACCTTGGGAGGGGCACTACTGGACATCTACAACTGCGGCCGACGGAGGTGCGGTGAGTCTCTACTTCGACTTGACCACCGAGCGAACAAAGACGATAAATAAATTCGTTAAGAACAAGTCGCGTTTCAGAGCCAACGGAATGCAGGTGAGATGCGTGAAGGTTGTCTGACCAGACGAGAGACGAGAGACGAGAGACGAAAGACGAGAGACGAAAGACGAGAGACGAGAGAAATGCAAAATGGCTTTCTGCGCTCCCTAATATAAAACAAAAAATACCTTTAATTATCAATTGTCAATTAAATCGTTTGCGCTGTTTGCGCGCGCAAAAGTGCAAAAGCGCAAAAGCGCAAACTCCCGTTACGGTAGGCTCAGCACGCCTCTATCACTCACAATCTTGCCTACGCCCAAGGCTCGGCTGATGCGTGATTGAGCAGCCGTATAACTCATTCCCAACTCCTCCATCTTACTCACCAACACAGCTCGCTCGATGCCGTTAGGATAGTAGGTCTGCATAATACTTACGCAGTCGTTGCTGCTGCCAACGCCTTCACTCGGCAACTCGCACTCTACGGGCAAGCCCTCCTCGTCGATAGCGAAGGCAAAGGAGTCGAACTCCTCGTTACGGCAGAACTGCGGCTCCACCACCGAGCAGTCGCCCACCCTATGTACAAAGATAACCGTCTCGGCCTTGCGCTGCAATGTCGAGCCTATATGTCCACGCGCCTTGTCGCTGTTGGGGTTGGTGTGCAATACGCAGAGTATATGACAATTAAACTCTGTCGATAGCGCCATCAACCGCCCTACAATGCGGTCGCTCTCCTCGATGTCGTTGGTGTTGTGCATAAGGTCACTTATACCATCCACCACAACTAAGTGAGGGCGATATAGCTCTATTGCCATATAGAGCAACTCGGCTCTCTCCTTAGGCTCTATCTCGCGCAAAGTGAGCGAGTGAAACATTCCGTTATTACTCCTATCGCTCCATCCGGCAAGGCGATGTATGCGCTCCACCACCTTGCGAGCGTGCAGTTCCGACTGCTCGGTATCTACCCATAGCACCTTAGCCAAGCGTGGTGTAATACCGAAGTCACCCTTCTCGGCCAACAATCCCCCAACAAGGGCGCTACATAGAAAGGTCTTTTTACTCTTGGCTGCGCCTACCACAGCCGAGATGTTACCCAACGAGGCCACTATCTTACCCTTATGTTCAATTATTGGTCTAATGATAGGTGCAGGCTTTGTGAGGTCTACGAGGTGCGGAGCTACAAACTCGCGCAGCTCAGCACGGCGCATCTCCTGCTCGGCAAGGTACTCGCTGCGCCTTTCGTATGGCGCAAAGGCCTCTGCAAGGATGCGGTCAGCCTCTGCAATCTCCTCGTCAGTAGGCATTTCATACTCTTCGGCCTCCTTCAATAACGAGGCAAACATAGTACTCTTCTTCTGCGGCTCCTTATGCCCTGCATCGCCTTGCGACACAGCAGCAGCAATGGAGCCATTTGTGGTTACAAATGGTTCTGTCATATTGATAAAATTTAATTGATGTTTATTGTATCAGAAGTCTATTGCTCAATGGCACTGCAAATATACAACAAGAGATACCCCCTTGTCAAGTCTTTTGGTAACTTTTTTTCGAGGTTTTTGCGTTTTTGCGTTTTTGCGCGCGCAAACAGCGCAAATCGCGCAGCGATTTAATTGACAATTGACGAATTGACAATGGACAATTAAAGGTATTCTTTGTTTTATAAACTCCCACCCTCGTCACGGCGCAACAAAACTGGGGTTTACTGGGGACACACCTGCGGTGTTTTACTGGGGACGCACCTGCGGTGCTTTACTGGGGAGCGCGGAGAGCGATTGCGCCGCAGGCCTAAATAAAAATACCATTAATTGTCAATTCGTCAATTCGTCAATTGTCAATTTGAAAACTCTCGTCTCTCGTCTCTCGTCTGAACTCCTCTCGCTGAATTTAATTTTTAATTTTTAATTTTGCATTTTGCATTTTGAATTATATCTTTGCATTGACTATGAGCAAACTTATTATACCCACAGATTACAAGGCTGCACTGACGCTGCAACAGACCGAAATAGCCATCAAGGTTATCAAGGACTTCTTCCTTGCAAGCCTCTCTACCGAGCTGCGACTGCGCCGTGTTACTGCGCCGCTGTTTGTGCTTAAAGGGCTCGGAATGAACGACGAGCTGAGTGGCACGGAGCATCCCGTAACATTTCCAATCAAGGATATGGAGGGTGCCGAGGCGGAGGTGGTGCACTCCTTGGCAAAGTGGAAGCGCGTGACGCTTGCCGACTACGAGGTGAAGAGTGGCTACGGCATCATTACCGATATGAACGCCATTCGCGCAGACGAGGAGTTGGATAACCTGCACTCGCTCTATGTAGACCAGTGGGATTGGGAGCGCGTGATGGATAGCAGTCAGCGCACGGTCGAGTATCTGAAAAGCACTGTACGACAGATATATAACGCCATACTTCGCACCGAGTACCACATCTGCGAGACCTATCCGCAGATAGAGTCCTTCTTGCCCGAAGAGGTGACCTTCATACACGCCGAGGAGCTGCTGCAACGCTATCCCGACCTCTCGCCTAAGGAGCGCGAGGATGCTATCTGCAAGGAGTATGGGGCGGTATTTATCATCGGTATTGGCTCGCTGTTGAGCAATGGCGAGAAGCACGATGGTCGCGCTGCCGACTACGATGACTACTCGACAATATCGCCCGACACGGGATTGGCTGGCTTGAATGGCGACTTGTTGATATGGTACCCGATACTCAATCGTGCGATTGAGCTCTCCTCGATGGGTATTCGCGTAGACAGAGAGGCGTTGGAGCGACAGCTCGCCGAGTGTGGCAAGGAGGAGCGCAAAACGCTCTACTTCCACCGCCGTCTAATCGAGGGCTCGCTACCGCAAACCATTGGCGGAGGAGTAGGACAGAGCCGCTTGTGTATGGTGCTGCTGCACAAGGCTCACATCGGCGAAACGCAGTCGAGCATCTGGCCTGATGAGATGCGTCAGGAGTGTCGCAAACACGGCATCTCGCTTATATAGAGTGTCAAAACGAAAAAGAAGCCGTCTAACAAGGTGATTTCTGCGTTATACTCGTGTTCGAAATCCTCACATACGCCAAGTATGCTGCGGTTTCTCACACTTCGCAAGCCTTGAAATCCCTCTTGTTATACAACTTCGAGCAAAAAGGGAGTGCCTAAAAATGAAGTGACCCCAAAAGTTTGGACAAAAAACTTTTGGGGTTTCTTTATGCACAAAAAACACGATTACGGAGCATTGCTCAAATATATGAGGATGCTCGAAGAAGGTTATTCTATTCGTTACCTTC
>SUZP01000051.1 GCA_015059865.1 Rikenellaceae bacterium
AACCAACATTGTACTCGTCCTCTGGTACAGGCTTAATCTCAACCTTGATATTGCCCTGCTCTGTGAGGAGCGAGCCAACGAGATTTGTGCGCCAGTTGCGGCGTGCAGGTGCTTGTGGTACCTCTACTTTAATAGAGGTCTGACCTGTTACAGCGACTGTCATCTCGCACTTCGAGAGCGACAAATCCTTCGATGCATCTGCTGCAACATCAGGATTAGGCCACAAGATATAGTTCATCGATACCCAGTGGTAGTCACCGTGCGACTTGGTGCTCAAATTCTTATCTGCTGCGGTCTTGTCGATAGCATCAGCCTCGGTGAAAGTTACCTCTCTCGTAGCACCATCAACAGCACCATCGTTCAAGAAGAACTTCGAGTAGGTCATTGTGGTAACAGCAACCTTTGCCTGAGCGAGGTCGAATCCAAGCTCCTTAGCAGCCTGCAAGTCGTCAGTACCGAAGTTGATCTGCGCGAATGGTCGCTTCAAATAGACAGTCTTGTTTACAGTACCATTCACTGTAAGAGCCAACTCCTGACCGAAGAAAGCATCATAGTTGTCGTTGTTAGCTACGAGAGCATCGTAATTAACCGACACGCTTGGCTTCTGACCAGCAGTTTCAAAATCCATTGTGTAACAAGTTACATTAGGATTTTGTGCCCAAAACACAAAGTTGTAGGTCTTGTTCTTCACAAGACGAAGCGAGAGCTCCTTGACGAGCGAGCCGTTCTCGAACTCAGCTTCGTAGGTTTGGAGATGATTCCAAGCCTCGTCGTAGATAGCGTAGGTCAGCTCAGTAGCCTTCTTGCCGTCGTTGATATCCACGGCACGCGAACCCAATGTCGGTGCTTGGAGTGTGAAGTTTACAACACCCTCCTCACCTACTACTTGCACATCCGATGTTGCATCGGTTGTACACGACACTGCAAACAATCCCACGATTGCAGCAAGCGATAAAAATAGCTTTTTCATAGTGTGTGAAAATTAAAAATTAATAATAAGTTAAAGTAAATACATTAATGTATTTTGTTATATAAACCTTGTAATTTATTGTAATTCAGCGATTTAAGAGCTTCAAATCCCCCCCCCCCGAAAAATCGGAGAGAGGATTTGCAAAACTTAATCTTCGAATTAGGTTTAATTATCCATATCTTCTCTATATATTATATAGGTATAGTTATCTCGCCATCGAAATCAGGATTGATACCGACACCTCCATCCTCCTGCGATGTCAGGAACTTACCTCTAACCTCGGTGAGTTTGCTACGCGACAACTCAACCAAGAATTTATCCACTCCGCCAATCTTCACATCGTCGCCCTCTTTGCTTCTCTCGTAGATTTCGAGCGCAACCCAAACCTTGGTATCCTCGCCAACAAATACATAGTCGAAGCCAATCTCCGCCTCCGTATCACTCAGCTGTTGGATTGTAGATGTAAATGAGTAGCCCATATCAGGAGCTGCCGGCATATTCAACAAAGCATTATATGCAGTGTTGTAATACTGTGCATACCTGAAAACAACATAGTAGTCGTTGATATCAACCTCGACCTTAGTGTCTACCTTCGTATCTTCAGTATCTGCCTTCGTCTCTTCGTCCTCACCACGGCTCGCCTCCAATCGCTTCTTCTTAATCTCCATCATTCGAGAGATGAAGGTATCGACATCGGTCGAAATAAAACGATACTTCGCCATAGGTCGCTCCATAGGGATAGTATAGGTATATGGTGCCGGCTCGGCGGTAAGGTCGTACTTGCCATAGCCGATAAAGGCATCGCGGAAGTCGTTACTACCCGAAAGCGCGCCGTTAAGCGAGATAAGATTGAAGTCGGATGTGTTGTAATATTTATCAGCTTCGGAATCCGCATCCACATAATCCGCCCAAACAACAAAGTCGTAGAAGTTGCGTTCCAACTCGAACTGCACCGTATTATCCCAGCTATCAACCTCTGCCTTAGTGAAGGTGTACGAAGCAACAACATCTCCATTTACCTGTCGGTAAGCCGATGCAGGATAGACATTTACAATATAGCGAATATCAAAATCACTACTCTTCAAGTCGTTAGTACGAGTATGTTGCTGCTGCTTATAGAGTGGCATCTCGGTATCGAATTCGAGATTGAGGGTTACGGTCACAATATCAGGGCGGAGCTCGGTGTCAGGATACTCGTGTATCGTGGCATCGCAACCCGTCAAAATTGCAACGAGCAAAAGGAGCAATATGTAACGCAACCTCTTCATCCCGTACTACCTCTTTTTCTTATTCTTACCCTCTATATCAAAACGATACGAGAAATTAACACCCAAGCGTGTAGGACCAAAATAGTTTACGGTCTTACGCTCTATAAATTTGCCATTTATGGCTCCATCATACTTATCATACTTCACTCGCGCATAGCCCAAGCCGATTGTGAACTCAACGCCCCAACGCTCCTTCTTGCCGAGTGGCAACGCATAACCATAGGCAAGACCTACACCCCACAATGCATGGTTAGGGTCTTGGTAACGCGCCTTATCACCAACCTGCACATTAAATGCCGAAGTGAAGCCGTGCAAGCCGAGGAAGTGTCCCTTCTTCATAGGCTCTCCCCACCAGAAACGCACCTCTGGGCGAACACCAAAGAGCCTAATCTTACGGTCTTTGACAATCATATTGTATGGCGAGTAGGCACCCATAACATCGAGCGACCAACGAGGGGCAAGTTTTACCTCTATACCTATGTTAGTAATAAGGGCTGCCACAGCCGCCGCATTAGTCTTGATAGATACGGCGTGTCGAGGTGTCTCGGATTGCAAAACCTCCGACTCTGTCGCTGGCGACAACTCTGTCGCAATAGGCTCAATAGATATATCGCTCAATTGAACAGGCTCTACGCCACCAAAAATATTTTGAGAAGTGAGCAGGTCGTCGAAAAGATGACGCTCCACTGTAATTATCACACCACCTTTACGAAGATGCTCGAAGTATCGCTCCTTCACAACATCCCACAACTTACCGCCAAGTTCGCGTTTGAGTCTCAAACGACGATTGTCTTGCCCCTTTGCATCAGCAGGGCGATAGACAAGTTCCAACAACTCATCACGATATGGGACATCCTTGTCGGCCTGAATAGCCGGCAAGAGATAGTCGTGCCAAGGGATATATCGCTCGTCGTACTCGACAGTCACCGACTTGTCGATATTGAGCCTATCTCGCACAATACGCTCTGCCGTAGCAATACGCTTCTTGCCAAGTCGCTTATTCAAGTAGATTGAGCCCTCTGGCGACACCGAACTATAAAACTCAACTCGCTTAATCTTCGAGTTATCATCTCCATTCAGCAGTTCCAATCCTTGCAACGAACGCACCAATCCAACTGAGTCCATATCGTAACGGACATCCTTCTCGTTGCCGCCCCCGAGGAGAAATGGTATATCCACAACAATTCGATGCTCGACAACTCTCTCTCTTGCCGACACCGATACTATTGCAGAAAGTAATATAATCGAGTATAATAAAATCCTCTTCACCCTCTATCCTAAACCATCACAAACACGCTACACAAGCGCGTTGCATTTAAAGTTAATTTGTGTGTGTAACCTTTACAACCGCAAAGGTACAAAATTTATCCCATTTTTCCTCATTTTTTTATAAATTTTTTCACAAAAATTACCCCCCCCCATAAAAATCTATTAATCAGCCTTTTACGCACACGAGAGCCATATTTTAGGTCAAATTTACAGAAAAAGAGAACCGTCAAACACACTGCTTGACGGTCTCAAAAAGCGTACCATTATCGAACAACGATATTATCGTCTTTGCAAATCCACAAAAGAAAAAGCACCTTCGTAGTTCTCTCCACGCTCAAACTCTTCGCGCGACAGCTCGCGCCACTCCGACATCTCGAACTTTGGGAAAGAGGAATCACCCTCGTAGTTGCGATGTACAATTGTGAGGTATAACTTATCGGCCAAAGGTAGTGCCTGAGCATATATCTGCGCACCTCCGATAATAAATACCTCCTCCTCTTTCGGGAACATCGCCACAGCCTCTTCCAACGAGTGGGCAACTTCGCACCCCTCGAAGGTGGCATCTCCGCGCGTAACGACAACATTTGTGCGCTTTGGCAGAGGGCGACCTATCGACTCAAATGTTTTGCGCCCCATAATAACAGGATGTCCCGTAGTGATTGTACGGAAGCGGCGCATATCCTCTTTAATATCCCACAACAAGGCGTTTTTATCGCCTATCACACCATTCTCGGCGATTGCTACAATGATTGAAACCATAATTCAGAATGCAAAATGCAAAATTATTTTTCAACTACTCACTACTCTCTACTCACTACTCTCTAATTAAAGTTTTTCGTTAAAAAGACATTGGGGCTTTAATGGTTGGATAAGGTTCGTAGTCGGTCAATGTAAAGTCCTCGTACTTGAAGTCGAAAATCGACTTTACATCGGGGTTGATACGCATCTTCGGCAAGGCTCGCGGAGTACGCGAGAGCTGCTCATCCACCTGCTCCAAGTGATTTAAATATAGGTGAGTATCGCCCGTAGTGTGGATAAACTCGCCAGCCTCCAAGCCACAAACCTGCGCCATCATCATCGTTAGCAGAGCATACGATGCGATATTGAATGGCACACCAAGGAAAGTGTCGGCACTACGCTGATAGAGCATACACGAGAGCTTTCCTTCGGCAACATAGAATTGGAAGAGTGTATGACACGGCGGCAGAGCCATCTGCTCAACATCGGCAACATTCCACGCCGAAACAATAATACGGCGCGAGTCGGGATTTTTGCAAATCAGGTCTACGGCCTGTTGTATCTGGTCGATAGCCTCCCCATTAGGGCGAGGCCACGAACGCCACTGGTAGCCGTACACATGGTTCAAATCGCCAAACCTATACCCCTCGATAGGCGACTCAATGCCCTCCTGCGCAGCACGCAAAAACTCCTCCATCGCAACAGGCAATACCCCCTCCTTTACGCACAACTCGTTGTAGTAGCGGTAGGCATCATTATCCCAAATATGCACCCCATTATCAACAAGATACTTGATATTCGTATCGCCATTAAGAAACCACAGCAGCTCGTGAATTATACCCTTCAAAAAGACCTTTTTGGTGGTCAAAAGAGGAAAACCCTGCGAGAGGTCGAAGCGCATCTGATGTCCGAAAACGGACTTTGTGCCCGTACCTGTGCGGTCGGTCTTAACAACGCCTTCTGTCTTAATGCGAGATAGCAGTTCAAGATATTGTTTCATATATTTTTTGCTTTTAGCCGTCAGCCCTTAGCTGTTAGCTATTTATATAAACTAACTTGATTTCGCCCTTGTTATCAAGGGAAATATAGTTTGGTCGGGTATGCCAATCACCCATAAACAAGATGCGCTGCGCACCTGTTATATCTGCCGCAAAATGCAGATGTCCAAACACATAGTAATCCACCTTATTACTCTTGCCATACTCCATAGCGTAGTCGATAAGCGGCTCTAATACCTGCGCACTTTGTTCTGCACCATGCGACTTGCGTGACTTGCCACTCCACCATTTTCCGAAGCGCACGAAGAGGTCGGGATGCACCAACCACGATGCCACCTTACGCAGCCCTCGCGAGCGAAACACCCTATTCATAAAGCGCAACATAGGCTGCCCCTTAATGTTCATATTATCGCCATGAGCCACAAAGACCTCCTTACCAGCAAGCGAGAAAGTACGAGGTTTAGTAAAGAGCGAGATACCGCACTCGCGAGCGAGGTAATCGCCTATCCACATATCGTGATTTCCAGTAAGCATTATCACACGCACACCCTTATCGCTCAACTCCGCCAAGCGGCCAAGCACCCGTGTATAGCCCTTCGGCACAACCTCGTCATACTCAAACCAGAAGTCGAATATATCGCCGACCAAAAAGAGCGTCTCGGCATCGCTCTCAATCTTTCGCAGAAAGTCGAGGAACGCCCTCTCCACCCTTCGTTGTGTGGCTGCATCGCCCGCGCCGAGGTGTATGTCCGATACGAAATAGTGCATACTTTAATTGTTAAATATCGTCTCTAACTTCTCGGCCAAAGCATCGCTATACAAATCTTTGGCGATGATATTACCTTCGCTATCTATGAGGAAATTGGATGGTAGCTTACGCACATTGTAGGCACGCAACATAGGAGATGCCTTACCCTTGAAGTCGCACACCGAAATCCAAGGTAGACGCTGCTCCTGCACAGCCGTAATCCAAGCCGACTTCGAGGTATCGGCCGACACCTGATAGACACGAAAGCCCTTTGACTCGTATGTCTCGTATATCTCTCTCAACTCGGCGTTAAAGGCGTTGCTATTGCCAAGCTCTGCCGACCAGAAATCGACCAGCACAACATTGCCTTCAAGCGAGGAGAGGGCAACTTCATTACCATACATATCCGCACCTTTCAAATTGGGATAGTTGCGCACTTCGATATTATTCATCAACGAGATACGAGCCTCCATACGAGCAATATCATTGCTCAGTGTCAGCAGATATGGCGATGTCGGATAGACCTTCGTTACAGCATCCGCCACCGTGCGATAGTATATAAGGTCGCTATCGGCACTCGACAAATACTGCTCACCCGGCAATCGCTGATAGAGCGCGTAGACCGAAGCCAACGACTCCTTATTTTCGATAATAAAAGATATCTGATTACGCTTAATTTTCAGATAGATAGAGTTATATCGCTCGGCCAGCCGCTTGCGCGTCTGCTCGTCGGCACTATTGTAGTTTTGTATTGTCTTATAGAGTTCGAGTTGTCCATCGAGGTACTCTTTATTGAACTTGCGCAACAACTCCGACTCGCGCGAGCCACTCACCGTATAGTTCGACAAGACACTACCCATAGCATTCAACTCGATACGCTCGCCACGCGACACCAACAATGGAATACGCTCACTGCTGTATATTACATTGTATATGGAGGGTGTTGGGGCTACGCCCTTAATGCGAAAATGGAAGGAGCCATCCTCCGCCAACGCCACCGAATCTATCACACTCTGCCCCGACGCCGACATCTGTTCGAGATATACCATCTTGGAACTAAGCCCGACAAATCGACCTGCGATGCGAACATCGTTACTTCGGCAACCAACAAAGGCCGCCACTGCAACCACAATAACCGATATTTTTAAAATTACGCTCTTCATATCTCGTTAGGTCTAAAAAAATAAGTATTGCCACAACAGATAAACGACAATCTACTTCTGTGAATTGTGTCGTTGTGTCGTTTTTCGACCGCCCTTCTGCGGCTGGCGCGACTTCTGCTGCTGACGCTTAACCGATTTTTGACGCGAAGAGGCCGTTTTATTCTCCATTTCGATTTTTTGCAGGCAATCATCACCAAGAAAAATAGCTCCTTCGGACAGTGTCAATACATCATTTGCTATCATCTCGCCAGTAGGTATCTCCTGATTATATTCAACACTCTTATTTCGCATATAGCGAAGAATGTTATCCATCTCTCCTCGCGCCTGCGAAGCATCAGCATAAGCCACTCTGTTCAACATACGGATAATATTCTTACCATAGTGCTTGTGCGAGATATAACTCTGTGGATACTCCAACTTTTCGGGTTTCACCTCCAACTCCTCGCGCATAGGCCGAGGATAGGGGCTATCCACATCCAAGCGGAAATCCGACATTATAAAGAGGTGGTCCCACAACTTGTGCGCAAACTCGGCAGAGTCGTGCAATATCGGATTGAGATTACCCATAACGGCAATAACAGCCTTCGCCTGACGAGTACGCTCATCACGGTCTTCGATTTCGAGTAGCGAATCCACCATCTCCTGAATATGGCGACCATACTCAGGAATTATCAAACGACGGCGTAAGTAGTTGTAATTCTTATTCATAAGGAACAATATATCTATCTTTCAAAAAAGAGCCCTGCCTAAATAGTCCGAATAGGGTTGTTCATACCCCCTATGGGCGCAACAAATAGCAAATCAGGGCATTAACAGCACACATCGGCATCGCATCTCTCCATTAGGCGATATCGGGCAAAAAGCCTACCTTTGGTGCAGTATTCGAATGCAAATGTAGTATTTTTTTTATAGAATAGCAAAATGGCAAAAGTTTTAATTTTAGAACAATCAAAAAGTGTGCGCAACAATCTACGCGAAAGGTTAGAGTTCGAGGGTTTCTCGACCGAAGGCGCCGAGAATGTAGCACTCGCACAGAAGATGTGCGAAAATATCCTCTTCGACCTTATCCTTGCCGATAGTGTCGAGGGACTCGACAAGATAGACCTTCCCTTTATCATTCTTTCGCGTAACAACGATATCGACTCGGCAGTCGAGGCTGTTCGACACGGAGCTATCGACTTTTTGACCAAGCCTATCGATATGAATAGGCTCTTGAAGTCTATTCGTAAAGCCACCACCCCACCACCTTCCGAGAGTGCCTCCGTAGCGCGCAGCAAGCCCACACGACAACGCAACAGCGTCGAGTGTCACGCCATCGAGCCAATAATTGGCGAGTCGGAGGCCATAGTACATGTGCGCGAACTTATAGACAAGGTGGCACAAAGCGAGGCTCGCGTACTTATCACCGGTGAAAATGGCACAGGCAAAGAGCTTGTTGCCAAGTGGCTACACTGCAAGAGCCATCGTGCCGATGCGCCCTTCGTAGAGGTCAATTGCGCCGCCATCCCCTCGGAGCTTATCGAGAGCGAACTATTTGGTCACGAGCGCGGAGCCTTCACCTCGGCAATAAAGCAGCGCAAAGGCAAGTTCGAGCAGGCCGATGGTGGCACGCTCTTTATGGATGAGATAGGCGATATGTCACTTTCGGCACAGGCCAAGGTGCTGCGCGCCCTGCAAGAGCACAAAATTTCGCGCGTAGGTAGCGACCGCGACATAGAGGTAGATGTTCGCGTTATTGCCGCCACAAACAAGAACCTCGAACACGAGATTAAAGAGGGAAATTTCCGCGAAGACCTCTACCACCGCATTGGCGTAATACTAATTAAAGTACCACCTCTGCGCGAACGCAAAGGAGATGTGGCAGTACTCGTATCCTACTTTTTGAAGAGCATTTGCAATGAGTACAACATACCAACCAAAGAGATTGAAGCAGAGGCAATTGCAAAACTCTCGGAGAGGCGTTGGAGTGGCAATATTCGCGAGTTGCGCAATATCATCGAGCGACTGATTGTACTGAGTGGTGCGACAATAACAAGTGAGGATATTGATAGGTATTGTTCGTAACAAAATAGACGCAAGCTGTGGCACTGGTCGTAGCTCTAACAAGAGTCGCCAATTACGATTTTTTGGAATTATTTTTGCACTAAATTTGGAAGTATCGTTTTTTTGCCGTACCTTTGCGCCAGCAAAACGCGATAAAGATACGAGAAACTTAATTGAGGTGGCGGTTTTGTCATCTTTGAGAGTAGAGATATATCGCGGGGTGGAGCAGCTGGTTAGCTTGCCGGGCTCATAACCCGGAGGTCGGAGGTTCGAGTCCTCCTCCCGCTACACAAGGACTGTAATCAATTTGTAAATCAAATTGTTACAGTCTTTTTTGTTAAATTGACGGGACAATTCGGGGACAGCCTGATATTCGGGATATACATTTTTGCTTCGGTGAAAATGT
>SUZP01000007.1 GCA_015059865.1 Rikenellaceae bacterium
CACACTAACCACCTTAACATCCTCTAATTGCCACTAACAACCTCTATAAATTGCGCCACAAAGCCTCAAAATTTTTAATTTTTAATTTTTAATTTTTAATTTTGCGACTGAAAAGCAAAGGAAAATTCTATGAAAGTTTACAAATTTGGAGGAGCATCGGTGCGTCATGCTGAGGGTGTACGCAACCTACTGAATATCGTAAGTGGCGAGGAGGAGTTGTTCGTTATCGTCTCGGCAATGGGCAAAACTACCAACGCCTTGGAACAGGTTTTCGACGCTATGCGCAAGGGCGACACTGCTGCTTGCGAGGCTAAAATAGCTGAAATCAAGGCTTACCACTACACCATTATCGCCGACCTCTTTGGCTCGGCAGAGTATCGTATCGAGGAGGTGGATGCACTCTTTGAGTCGTTGCGTAAGTCGGTGATAACCAACAAGTTTGAGCGTAATAAAGCGGAGCAGTGGTACGACCATATCGTAGCATACGGAGAGTTGGTTTCGACAACTATCATTTCGGCATTTCTCAACAAAGAGGGCATCTCGAACAAGTGGATTGATATGCGTAAGTGTTTCCACACGCAGGCGCGCCACAAGGATGCCAATGTACTTATCGAACAGTCGGCAACACCATTGCGCTTGGCGTGTGCAGGTGCAGAGAGCCGTATTTTCGTAGGTCAGGGCTTTATCGGCTCGGCACCCGATGGTACAACCACAACTCTCGGTCGCGAAGGCTCGGACTACTCGGCAGCGGTGGTTGCAAATATCCTCAATGCAGAGTCGATGACCGTATGGAAAGATGTTGACGGAATCCTCAACGCAGACCCTAAAATCTTCCCCGATGCGGTGAAAATCGACCACCTCAACTATGTCGATACCATCGAGTTGGCATATAGCGGTGCGCAGATTATCCACCCCAAGACCATCAAGCCGTTGCAGAACAAAAACATACCGTTGTATGTAAAACCTTTCGGCAATAAACTCGCTGCCGGAACGGAGATAAACGGCACAGCACCAACATTCACAACGCCGATTATTATCTTGAAGCGCAACCAGAGTTTCTTGCGCCTTCGTTCTCGCGATTTGTCGTTCGTGTTGGAGGAGAAGTTCCCTATTATCTTTGCGACTTTGGAGCGTTTCCGCATCAAGACAAACCTTATCCACAACACCGCCGTAGAGTTGGGCTTGTGCGTGGAGGAGAGTTGGCACTTGGAGGAGGTTGCTACCGCCTTGCAGGAGGAGGGATTCAACACCGAGATTATCGAGAAGGTTGAACTCCTGACCATTCGCCACTACAACGATGATCTACTCAACAGATATGTAGCGTGCGATGACTTTATTATCAGTCAGCTGACACCCGACACGGTGCGTTATGTAAAACCCTTGTAAGGCTCTCGAATATGCTTTTTGGGGTTTCATTACCATAAAATACGGGGTTGCTCAACTAATTCAGTTGGACAACCCCGCACTCATCTAATATAGCCCCCTACTATTCGCGTGTATGCCACACAATCGAACTCTCGGCATCCCATTCTGGCAGCGGTTTTGGCTCATAGTCGGAGTATCCAAGGGCGATGACACACTCAACTTCGCACTCAGCAGGGATATCGAGAAATGTGCGCAAATACTCCTCGGCCTGCTCCCCCTCGGGTTGCTCTTTCAAGCGCGGCCTACCTCCTACATGTACCCAGCACGAAGCTAAACCGTGGTCTACGATGGCGAGTTGTAGCATCGTTGCCGAGATGGCGCAGTTTTCGCGCCACAGGTCGGTTTTGGTGGTGTCGCCCATAACGACTATTGCCGCCGTAGCATCGGTCATAAAGCCTGAGCCATAGTCGCGCATCTCGGCCATCTTGTCGAGTGTTGTGCGGTCATCCACAATCATAAATCGTGTGGAGTGAGTGTTGCGCGACGAAGGTGCGGTGAGGGCGTCGCGAACAATATCGAGCAATACCTCACGCGAAGGTGTCGTAGGCGAGAAGCGTCGCACGCTACGACGCTTGTGTATAAGTTCCTTAAATTCCATATTTTTTATGTTGAACTGGTTAATTTTTCTGTTTGTTATTGCAAAAATAGTGAAAATATGGCTATATTTGCAATAAGAATAGTTTTTTGTGAGATTTATACCACTTTTATAGTGGTGTTTGTTTGCACAAAAAAAGATGGTTATGCGACTATGTATTAATAACTTAATATTAACTAATATGAAAAAATCATTTGTTTTATTGTTAAGTGTATTTACACTTTTCGCTGTGCAGCAGACTGTTGCACAAACACCTTCGACCAAGCCAGAGAATGTAGCTAATTGGTCTGCTGATAAGGCTGGTGAGATTTCGTATGCGGAGCTTATGGAGGCTACCGCAGCCATTGCAAAGGAGCGTCAGATTCCGCTTATTCAGGTGGCATATCGTTCGCCTGAGCGTTACTTCGCATTCGAATACTCTACTCGCGAGGATGTTGTTGCAGACCCTAATGTACAGACCACTTTTCAAGCTTGCTCTATCAGTAAGGTGGTATTTTCGTACATCGTACTTCGATTGGTCGATAGAGGATTGCTCGATTTGGATAAGCCTCTCTATAAGTATTACGGCAAGAAGGGCAAGGTTGACCCTCGCTTCTGCAACGCTTTCGAGACTCGCGCCGAGAATAAGTTGAACATTCGCCGTGCAAAGACGCTTACAGCTCGTATGGTGTTGAACCATCGCACAGGTCTGCCTAACTGGGCAAAGAAGATTCCTGGAACAAAGAAAGAGGAGCGCCCATTGGTTTTCAAGTGCGAGCCGGGCGAGAAGTACACCTATTCGGGTGAGGGTATTTGGTACTTGCAGCGTACTGTTGAGCATATCACAGGCAAGACCTTGGAGCAACTCGCTCGCGAGGAGGTATTCGAGCCATTCGGAATGGTAAGTTCGAGCTATGTATGGTTGCCACGCTACAAGAAGCAGGGCGCGTATGGTTATAACAAAAATCACGAGAAGCGCGGTCGTGGCGTATTTAAGTCGCCAAATGCAGCCTACACCTTGACAACAAATGTACTCGATTTCTCGCGTTTCTTGGAGAAGATGATGGTAGGTGAGGGCTTGAAGCCAAAGACCTTCAAGATGTGGACATCGTCGTTGATGCCAGCACCAAAAGAGGCAACAAGCTTCGGTTTAGGTGTTCGTGTATCGAATAAGGGTGCAGGTCGCAACGAGGTATGGCACCATAGCGGTTCTAACCCTAACTTCCGCTGTCGCTTTATGCTCTTCCCTGAGCGCAAGAGCTACCTTGTATGGTATACAAATAGCGTCTACGGAGCCAAGATTCATAAGAAGATGCGTAGCATCTACTATCCTGACTACGAGGGAGATAACTTCTAAGCCTTTTTATTCGTAAGACAGAAGAGGCTGTTCAACATATCTCGTTGCAACAGCCTCTTGTTTATCAATATTCTCTTTTTTATTTTTGATATGGGAGCAGATAATCAAACCTTTACAATAGCACTGATATACGATTTTGATGGAACTCTCGCTGCGGGAAATATGCAGGAGTACGACTTTATCCCTGCTGTGGGCAAGAGCAATTTCGAGTTCTGGGATGCCTCTAACCGCCTTGCCGAGGAGCAGGATGCCGACCAAATTTTAACCTATATGGCGCTGATGATTCACGAGGCTCACGCCAAGGGGTTGTCGTTACGCCGCGAGGCATTCAAGGAGTCGGGTAAGAGGGTAGAGCTCTTTCCGGGTGTTATGGAGTGGTTCGACCGCATCAACGCCTACGGCGAGGAGCGTGGTGTGCGTGTAGTGCACTATATCAACTCTTCGGGTTTGAAGGAGATTATCGAGGGTACGCCTATCGCCGACAAGTTCCGTAAGATATATGCCTGCTCGTTCCTCTATAATGTCGATGGCATAGCCTATTGGCCCGGTGTGGCGGTGAACTACACCAATAAGACGCAGTTTATATTCAAGATTAACAAGGGCGTGGAGTCGGTCTACGACACCAAGCAGGTGAATAAGTTTATGGAGGAGAAACAGCGCCCTGTGCCATTTTCGCGAATGATTTATGTGGGCGACGGAACGACCGATATTCCGTGTATGCGCCTTGTGAAGAACTTTGGCGGACACTCCATTGCGGTCTACAATCCGAAAGACGAGGCGAAGCGTGGCGATATGAATACGCTTATCCGTGATAACCGAGTAAATCATGTCTGCCCTGCCGATTACAGCGAGGGTACAGAGATTGATACAGTGGTTAAGGCTATTATAGACAAGTGCGTTGCCGACCACAAGTTGTCGCTCCTTGAAGCAGAAAATTAAAAATAGGGTGGGGGAGTAGGAGATATGAAATGTTGTAGATTTGTTATCGCTTTGCTTGTTGCGCTCTTTGTGGTGCAGGGGACGGTGGCGCAAAAGAGGACAAAGACAGTGGTGCAGACCGACTCTACAATGGTTATTACTACCGTGCGCGTAGTACCTAACTTTGCGCCCAAGCACGACTTTCGCATTGGGGTTGGCTCACTGAGTCTTACAACGCTTTTTGCTCTCGATGGCGGGTGGAATATAGATGATTACTACTACGACTTCCGACAGGATATGGAGCGTGCGGATACCTACCTCACGCCTCGTACCTTTGTGGGTAACTACTCGTTGAGTTACACCTACCACGACCGTCGTTGGTTGCAGTATGGCGGTACGGTAACATTTGGCGCATCGACTCGCTGGCGCAAAGATGCCGTTACGGGGCAGAAGATTGAAAATCTCTCCCGCTACGCTTTGGCCGTAATGCCTTCGGTACGATTTGTTTGGTTTTATCGTGAGAAGGTGCAACTCTACTCCTCGATTTCGCTCGGCTTGGTTACCGACTTTGACGAGGCGTATGTCTGGGGCGATATGACTCTTGTGGGCTGCTCGTTTGGTCGCAAGGTGTTCGGCTTTGTTGAATTGGGAGGCGGTATGGCAGGCTCGGCTCGTATAGGTTTGGGCTATCGCTTCGATGCATGTAGAAACAGTAAAAAATAGGAGGGCGGAGCGATGAGAAAGTATATTTCTATTTTGGTTGTTGCCCTTGTGGCACTCTTTACAGCAACATCGTGCCAACTTGAAAGTGGCACTGAGCCAAATCCAAACAAAGCGAATCAGCTGTTGTGGCGGAGGGTTGAAACGGCATTGAACGGTCAGTATGAACACGCACAGATGGTGGCGTGGCTGAACGACTATATGCAGGGGGTCGATTGGGGCGAAACCTACAAGCCGATAGATGTGTCGGAGAACGAGGGTGTTTACACATTTAGTTACTCGATGTCAGGTGATTACTACGCAACAACCTACCGCATAAACACCGGTGGCAAAAGACTTAACGAGGGTGGCGAATGGGTTGTCTATGTGAAGTATGGCGCCTATATGGAGTTTGCAAAGATAGGTGTTGTGAAGGGCGTGGTTGGCGAGAATACGAAGTTCTCTATTGAGTGCGAAGTTAGCCACCAAACGCCACACTATAACGCTCTGCAATCGGAGGTGGAGTATTGGTTTAACGCAACGGAAGAGCTCTACGAATTTACCTATACTACCTGCAAGGGTATCTCAACAGATGCTGAGAATGCTACGGACAGTATGGAGTATATTATCGAGTTCGAGGCAACCGAGCCGTTAGTTTACACCGACAAAACACTCTGGTCGGGCAAGATAGATATCCTTTATAAGGATAATATGGCGGGTACCGAGCGCAATGTAACCGCAGAGATTGAGCGTAGATTTGTAACATTTTATAATTAAATACTTTAAGGGTTGGTAAATACCCCTCTGCCCTAACGGACTCCTCCCCTAAACTATTATAAATTAGGGGAACGAGAAGTAGAATAAAAGAGATATGACAAAGAAGGAATCATTGCAGTTATTCGAGGAACGCAAGATACGAACTGCGTGGGATAGCGAACAGGAGAAGTGGTATTTCTCAATTGTTGATGTGGTGGCGGTGCTGACCGACAGCACAGATTACACAACTTCAAGAAAGTATTGGAATAAACTCAAACAGAGGTTAAAGGAGGAGGGAAATGAAACGGTGACAAATTGTCACCAGTTGAAATTACACGCAGCCGATGGAAAAATGCGTTTGACGGATGTTGCTGATACAGAACAGTTATTCCGCCTAATTCAGTCTATACCTTCGCCAAAAGCCGAGCCCTTCAAGCAGTGGATGGCACAGGTAGCAAGTATGCGTTTAGACCAAATGCAAGACCCTGAGTTGTCAATCGAGCAAGCAATGGCAGACTACAAGCGTTTGGGATATTCGGATGCTTGGATAAACCAACGCTTGAAGAGCATAGAGGTACGCAAAGAACTTACTGACGAATGGAAGCGCACGGGCGTACAGGAGGGTTTGCAATATGCAACGCTCACAGACATAATAACTCAATCGTGGAGTGGATTACGCACCAAGGACTACAAGGCGTTGAAGGGCTTGCACAAGGAGAATTTACGAGATAATATGACTAATGTTGAGTTGGCTCTCAATATCCTTGCCGAAGCCTCAACAGCAGAGTTGTCGAAGCAGAAGAATCCTCGTGGATTTAATCAGAACAAGACAATCGCTCGTCAGGGTGGTAGCGTAGCGAGGGCAGCACGAGTTCAACTCGAAAGTCAACTTGGTCGTAGCGTGATTTCTGAGGCAAAGGCAAGTGATTTCCTTCCCGCACCAACAGATGTAGTAGCAGAAGAAGTGAAAGAGTAATAGAAATAGAACCAACTTAAATGTTGCGATATGGAAACCAAGGAGAAGAATTTCGAGAACGACATTGAAGCCTATTTGTCGGCTAATGGCTAATAGCCTGACCGTAAGTGAGCATTTACGACACAAGTAAGGTGTAAAATTTACCAACCATAACAATTTTTACTATGAAAGAGTTGATTTTTGCAACAAATAATGCCCATAAGTTGGGCGAGGTGCAGGCTCTGCTTGAAGGGGCTTTCGAGTTGAAAACCCTGCGCGAATGCGGCATCACCGAGGATATCCCCGAAACGGCCGAGACACTCGAAGGCAACGCTTTGCAGAAGGCGCGCTATGTTTACGAGCGCACGGGTGCCGACTGCTTTGCCGATGATACGGGCTTGGAGGTCGATGCTTTGGGTGGCGCTCCGGGTGTTCGCTCGGCTCGTTATGCGGGTGATGCACACGATTTCGATGCAAACAACGCCCTGCTCTTGAAAAACCTTGAAGGCGAGGAGAATCGCTCGGCTCGCTTTCGCACCGTTATTGCACTTATTCTCGGTGGCAAAGAGTACCTCTTTGAGGGAAAGGTCGAGGGTTTGATTATTGACCACATGTCGGGTACGGAGGGTTTCGGTTACGACCCGATGTTTGTGCCTGAGGGCGATACTCGCACCTTTGCCGAGATGTCGGCAGAGGAGAAGAATGCCATCTCGCACCGTGGTCGTGCAGTGGCAAAACTTGTGGAGTTCCTACAAACGGAAAAATAATTAAAAAGCTGATAGTAAATAAAGATTATGGCAAATTACGAAAGAGAGGACAAATACGACCTCGAAAAGATTGAACAACTGAAATATCACTACCGTGAGGTGTTGCGTCTGCTTGGCGAGGACCCTGAGCGCGAAGGCTTAATTAAAACCCCTGAGCGTGTGGCGAAGGCGTGGTCATACCTCACAAAGGGCTACGAGCAGGATGGTGTAGCCATTCTACAATCGGCAATGTTTAAGGAGGAGTATAAGCAGATGGTGGTGGTAAAAGATATCGAACTATTTTCGGTATGCGAACACCATATGCTCCCTTTTGTTGGTAAGGCGCATATTGCCTACATCCCAAATGGCACCATCACAGGACTTTCTAAGATTGCTCGCGTGGTAGAGTGTTACGCTCGTCGTTTGCAGGTACAGGAGCGATTGACAGTACAGATTCGTGACTGCATACAGCAGGCACTTAACCCAGTGGGTGTTGCGGTGGTTATCGAGGCTTCGCATATGTGTATGCAGATGCGTGGCGTGGAGAAGCAGGGCTCAAAGACAACCACTTCGGCATTTACCGGCATATTCCTCTCGGACCCGCGTACTCGTGAGGAGTTTATGTCGCTGATATCGTCGAAATTGCAATAAAAGAGGCAGAACATCTCCTCAACCATTTACGATTTTAGCATTATTACCGACAAAAATGGGAGCGTCTAAAAACTTGTTAGATACTCCCAATTTTATTTGTTCCTAATTAAAAGAGCTACGCTAACACCGCTTCGGCAAGCTTTTCGAGCACAGGAATATCACTCTGCTTCATTGTCGAGCGAATAGTAACCATCTCGCCTGCAATCTCCACATTTGGCATCTGCTCCAACATAGCCTTCATCACGCGACCTGCGCAAGGGGCCCACGAGCCATTCTCAACAATCGCAACACGACGATTGCGATAGCCCTTTGTGCTCAATTTGTGTAGGAAGGTGTGCATCGGGGTAAATACATCGCCATCGTACGATGAAGCTGCCACGACCATCTTGCCATAGCGGAAGGCATCCTCGACAGCCTCGGCCATATCATCGCGCGTGAGGTCGGCCATGGCAACCCTCTTTGCCCCCTTCTCGCGAAGTATCTCTGCCAACTTCTGTGCTGCTTTGGCCGTTCCTCCGTGAATTGAGGCGTAGGCCACAAAGACACCTTCACTCTCCACATCATAACGGCTCCAACAGTCGTACAAACCGATGTAGTAACCGAGATTTTCGGTGAGAACAGGTCCGTGCAGAGGGCAGATAATAGCCACATCGAGAGTTGCCAACTTCTTCAACAACGCCTGCACGGGTGCGCCATACTTGCCACAAATGTTGAAGTAGTAGCGACGAGCCTCGCAAGCCCAATCCTCCTCGTGCGACAATGCTCCGAACTTGCCGAAGCCATCGGCCGAAAAGACCACCTTGTCGAGCGAGTCGTACGACACCATAACCTCTGGCCAGTGTACCATTGGTGCCATCATAAAGGTCAGTGTATGTGCGCCCAATGTGAGGGTGTCACCCTCCTTAACGGCAATGGTGCGACCCACGAAGTCGGTATCCTCGAAGAATTGAGGCATCATATCTATCGCACGCGCCGAAGCGACAATCTTCATCTCTGGATACTTCTCCACAGCCTTGGCAATAGTGCCAGCGTGGTCGGGCTCCATATGGTGCACGACAAGATAGTCGGGAGTGCGCTCGCCGAGAGCCTCGCGCAAATTCTGTAACCACTCCTCGCCCTTGCGTGCATCTACCGTATCCATAATGGCAACCTTCTCGTCGAGAATAAGGTAGGAGTTGTACGACACTCCATTAGGCACGATGTACTGGCTCTCGAAGAGGTCGATATCGGTATCATCGACGCCTATGTAACGAATTGTATCGGTAATATTTGTAATCATACTAATAGGGTTTTAAATTTGTTCGGCAAAGTTACAACCATTTTTCCGATATACAACGCTTTCTATCTCTCAAAAATTATATTGTTACACTACAAAAAATGGGCGATGACTATTTTGTACATCGCCCATCTACCCCTTTGCAAATAACTATTAATAGTTCTCTGCCTTAATTTCGAAGTATGCCTGTGGGTGTGCACATACAGGGCAAACCTCAGGTGCCTGCTTGCCTACTACGATGTGACCGCAGTTCGAGCACTGCCAAATCATATCGCCCTCACGCGAGAATACCAAGCCACCCTCGACATTCTCCAAGAGCTTCAAGTAACGCTCCTCGTGCTCCTTCTCAATCTTTGCTACACTCTCGAAGAGGTTTGCGATGTGGTCGAAGCCCTCCTCGCGAGCCTCCTTAGCGAAGGTTGCATACATATCGGTCCACTCGTAGTTCTCGCCCTCGGCTGCGTGCTTCAAGTTCTCGGCTGTATCGCCGATGCCACCGAGCAACTTAAACCAAATCTTAGCGTGCTCCTTCTCGTTGTTTGCTGTCTCCTCAAACAACTTTGCAATCTGTACATAACCCTCCTTCTTTGCCTTCGATGCGAAGTAGGTGTACTTGTTGCGAGCCTGCGACTCTCCTGCAAATGCTGTCCACAAATTCTGCTCTGTCTTTGAGCCCTTCAAATTCTTCATAGTCTGTGTTGTATTAAAAATGTTAGTTTTTTCTGTTTGCTACTGCGAAGATAGAATAAATTTTCATTTCCTGCAAATACTATTTGCTTATGTAGGCATAAATTTCGCTTATAGTTGGAGAAATAAATATTTATAACTACCTTTATATCGATAAATAGAACACCAAAAAATTAAAGCTATGAATAACAGAACATTCACAATGATTAAGCCCGAAGCGGTGCGCGCAGGCGTTGCAGCCGATATTTTGAAGATGATTACCGATAACGGTTTCCGCATCGTGGCACTGCGTATGCACCACCTCTCGCGCAATGATGCTATGCGCTTCTATGCCGTGCATAAGGGAAAGCCTTTCTATGAGCCACTTGTTGAGTATATGTCGTCAGGCCCTATTATTGCAGCCATTCTCGAAGCTGATAACGCCGTGGCAGCATACCGTTGCCTTGTGGGAGCAACCAACCCTCAGGAGGCTGCCGAGGGCACTATTCGTGCGAAGTTTGGCACAAGCAACCGCGAGAATGCTGTGCACGCCTCGGACTCCGACGAGAATGCTCGCATCGAGTGGGAGCAGCACTTCTGCGAGGGCGATATAATGTTGTAAGCGCGTGACAATATGTTCAAAAGGGCGGGAGAATAGCAATTTTGGACTTTTCGCACAATTTTTTACCCGAACACACCGTTCTTGGTATGAAGATTGCACAACAATCTATCAGCTGCGGTGATAACTGCACACCGCAGTGAGGTTTCTTCATTTATTTAAGTTTGGGTTAGTAGAAGGGCTCGCAATGAGTCCTGAGGTAGGCGACAATCGAGAGATTCTCGCCTATTTTTTGTTTATGTTGCGAGCCCTTCTCCTTTCAGCTTGTTGCGCCTCGGCAGACTTGTCTTCGCAAGGCGGTATTGCTATCGCAATTATTTGTCTTTGTCAAACGATTGTCTTTGAAAATAGATTTTCAGACATCGTTTGCCAAACCCAACAATCTTTGATTGTACCGCCTTTTGCTTGGTCTGCTCTCGGCTTCTGCCGCCGTTAGTAGTGAATATAGGTATTATATTTTGTTTATACTCGTAATGAGTTTCGGAGCAGGCGACAATCGAGAGATTCTCGCCTGTTTTTATTTGCGAGTTTCACTCCTTTCAGCTTGTTGCGTCTCGGCAGACTTGTCTTCGCAAGGCGGTATTGCTATCGCAATTATTTGTCTTTGTCAAACGATTGTCTTTGAAAATAGATTTTCAGACATCGTTCGCCAAACCCAACAATCTTTGATTGTACCGCCTTTTGCTTGGTCTGCTCTCGGCTTCTGCCGCCGTTAGTAGTGAATATAGGAATTTTTCGATTAATATATCACAGCAGTACACTAAAATTCAGAACTTTTAAATCTCAGTTATTAACTCATAATTTTATATGAATTTTCGAAACAATTATTCGCACAATGAGAATTATAAAAAAATCTCATTTTTATTTGCAGATTCAAAAAGTAGTAGTATATTTGCACTATACAAGTTGTTTAATACATAAAGAATACTACAAGTATGGAGAACGATGTAATGATAACTGAACTGCTAAATGCGTGGGAAGAGACCTACAAAAAGGGGCAACTAACCTTCTGGGTATTTCTATCTCTAAAAGAGAGCAATAAATGCGTAGAAGAGATAAAAGAGTTTGTTGAGAAGATGTCGGAGGGTTCGATGTCTTGCGAAGAGCAAAGCCTGTATAGAAATTTGCGAAAGTTCCTTAACCTAGGAATAGTCGCATACGATAGTAAGCGTGTCAGCAAGGGCCCTGATAGAAAATACTACTATCTGACAGAGCTTGGTAAGGAGTTGTTTCAGCACTTCGTTGAACGAAACATCAAGATATTTACAAAAGAATCCATTATAAACCTTTTAAATTAGTAAGTTATGAAAGCATTGACAATCAGATTGGGACAGTTTGCAATTTGCGCATTAGTTTTGACCGTGTTATTCCGATATGCTCTAAACTTATGCATCGAGGCGAACAGTGTTATTGGAACAACTACCTGCTCCATTGTGTATGGAGGTTTAATGTTTCTTATCGGTTGGTATTTCGGAACGAAGGATGCCAAGGAGAATGAGGTGCACGACATCGGTTTCAGATACCATTTAGTGACCTATATTTTATGTATTGGTATTGGATACGGCGTTCATTATTTGGGATGGAATGCTGAGAGCCTGCGAGCAATGACCATTACCGCAATCTCATGGGGAATAGGTCTTCTCGTTCATTTTATCTTCTATCTTATTGAACAACGCAAGACAATAAAAGGATACGCCAAGGACGAGATTTTCCAATAAATGACAACGACGACTGCTCAATACACCGAGTAGTCGCCATTGATGTGTGTATGTAGGTAATGATGCCAAAAATACAAAAAAGAGCCTGCCTAACTTTTTGACTTGTTAGACAGGCTCTCGGTGAGGTCTGAAGCGGATTCGAACCGCTGTACGAGGTTTTGCAGACCTCTGCCTAGCCACTCGGCCATCAGACCATTTCAAAAGCACAAATGTAAATCTCAAAAGAAAAATGCTTGCTACCTTTGATGCTTTCGAGGTGCAAATATACGAACTTTTATATATTCTGCAAAATTTCAGGCAGTTTTTCTGCAAAATAAATTCTAAATAGACGATATTCTAAACCACCAAATACAACTTATTCACCTCTGCTAACACTCAAATTTTTCGCCAAAATAACACAAATCTCCTCTAACGAATAATCTCCAACGAGCCAACACTACCACAAAAGTAGCAATAATTATTCACAATTCGTATAAATACAGATGCAAAATTGGACTTGATTATATGTTATTTTTTTAACAATACAGGCTACTTGTGCTGTTAAAAAACTAACACTTTTTTTTCTTGGTTTGTTCCATTGAGTTTTGTATTTTTGTATGCTGAAAGTAGGGCTTTTTTAATATATTTCATCTATAACTACCTTTTTGCGAGGTATTTGCAAGCAGAGATTTAGTCCAAATAATAAATATAAATAGTAAAAAAACTAAATAAGTTATGGCAGAAAAGAAATTTATTACCTGTGACGGTAACTATGCCGCAGCTCATATTGCGTATATGTTCTCGGAGGTTGCCGCCATCTATCCTATTACGCCATCTTCAACAATGGCTGAGTATGTCGATGAGTGGGCCGCACAAGGTCGCAAAAACATCTTTGGCGAGACCGTAAAGGTTGTCGAGATGCAGTCGGAGGCTGGTGCTGCGGGTGCAGTACACGGCTCATTGCAGAGTGGTGCTTTGACCTCGACATTTACCGCATCGCAGGGACTGTTGTTGATGATTCCTAACATGTACAAGATTGCCGGTGAGTTGCTTCCGGGCGTATTCCATGTTTCGGCGCGTGCTTTGGCTGCACAGTCGCTCTCAATCTTCGGCGACCATCAGGATGTTATGGCTGCTCGTCAGACAGGTTTTGCTCAGTTGGCTACTTCGTCTGTTCAGGAGGTTATGGATTTGGCAGGTGTGGCTCACATCGTAGCGTTGAAGTCGCGTGTTCCATTCCTTCACTTCTTCGATGGCTTCCGCACTTCGCACGAGATTCAGAAGGTGGAGCTTATTGACGAGGCTTCGCTCACAGCATTGTTTGACCGTGAGGCTTTGAAGCAGTTCCGCGAGCGCGCTCTCAACCCTGAGAAGCCTGTAACTCGTGGTACAGCACAAAACCCTGATATCTACTTCCAGACTCGTGAGGCATCGAACAAATTCTATGATGCAGTGCCTGATATGGTGGCAGAGGTTATGGAGAAGATTTCCGACATTACAGGTCGTGAGTACAAGCCATTCGTATATTATGGTGCCGAGGATGCTGACCGCGTAGTTGTGGCTATGGGCTCGGTAACCGAGACCTTGAAGGAGTGTGTAGATTTCTTGAACGAGCGTGGCGAGAAGGTTGGTGTTGTAACAGTACATCTCTACCGCCCATTCTCGGCAAAATATCTCTTCAATGTATTGCCAAAGAGTGTTAAGACTCTCTGCGTTCTCGACCGCACCAAGGAGCCGGGAGCAAATGGCGAGCCTTTGTACCTCGATATCGTAGATGCATTCTACGGACACGAGTTGCAACCACAGATTATTGGTGGTCGCTATGGTCTTTCGTCTAAGGATACCACCCCTGCACAGATGTTGGCTGTATTTGCCAATATGGCTCTTTCGACTCCAAAGAATCACTTTACCGTTGGTATCGTAGACGATGTTACAAATCTCTCGTTGCCTGTTGGCGAGGAGATTTCGATGGCAAAGGAGGGTACTTTCGAGGCGTTGTTCTTCGGTTTGGGTGCTGACGGAACAGTTGGTGCAAACAAGAACTCGATTAAGATTATCGGTGGCTCGACCGACAAGTATTGTCAGGCATACTTCTCTTACGACTCGAAGAAGTCGGGAGGTTACACCTCGTCGCACCTTCGTTTCGGCGATAAGCCAATCACTTCGCCATACTTGGTAACAACCCCTGACTTTATCGCTTGCCATGTGCCATCGTATGTTGATAAGTACGATGTTTTGAAGGGCTTGAAGCGAGGTGGTTCGTTCTTGCTCAACTCGGTACTCGATGCCGAGGCTACTTGTGCATCGTTGCCAACCCACATGAAGGTATTCCTTGCAAAGAACAATATCAACTTCTACATCATCAACGCTACAAAGATTGCAGCGGAGTTGGGCTTGGGCAGCCGTACAAATACCATTATGCAGTCGGCATTCTTCAAGATTGCGAATGTAATTCCGTTCGAGAAGGCAGTCGAGGAGATGAAGAAGGCTATCTACAAGTCTTACGGCAAGAAGGGCGAGGATATCGTAAATATGAACTACGCAGCTGTCGATGCAGGTGCTACCGCAGTTGAGAAGGTGGAGATTCCTGCCGAGTGGGCATCGCTTGTTGTTGAGGAGGCTCACGCATCGGTTGATATGTCGCGCCCTGAGTTCGTTCGCAATGTTGTAGACCCAATCAACGCATTGAAGGGCGACCAGCTCCCTGTTTCGGCATTCAATGGTCGTGAGGACGGTACTTGGGATAATGGTACTGCCGCTTGGGAGAAGCGTGGTATCGCAGTGAATGTTCCGCAGTGGGATGTTGATAAGTGTATCCAGTGTAACCAGTGTGCTTATGTCTGCCCTCACGCAGCTATTCGCCCATTCCTCGCAACCGAGGAGCAGGCAGCTGCTGCACCGGAGGGAACAACCTTCAAGCAGGGTATCGGAAATACCAAGGAGTACAAGTTCCGTATTCAGGTGTCGCCACTCGACTGTACGGGTTGTGGCAACTGTGTTGATGTCTGCCCTTCGCCAAAGGAGAAGGCTCTCAAAATGCAGCCTCTCGCATCGCAGATGGGCCAGGTGGAGAAGTGGAACTATATGCACCACACCGTTGGTTACAAGAATATCGACCGCGAAAAGACTGTTAAAAATTCGCAGTTTATGCAGCCATTGTTCGAGTTCTCGGGAGCTTGTGCAGGTTGTGGCGAGACTCCATATATCAAGACCATTACGCAATTGTTTGGCGAGCGTATGATGGTGGCAAATGCTACGGGTTGTACCTCAATCTACTCGGCATCGGCACCTTCGACTCCATACTGCACCAACGAGAAGGGACAGGGCCCTGCGTGGGCTAACTCGTTGTTCGAGGATAATGCAGAGTTCGGTCTTGGTATGCACATCGGTAACGAAAAGATTCGCGAGAATTTGGCTTCGATAGTTGAGTCGGCTCTCACTTGCGAGAAGTGCTCTGACGAGTTGAAGGCTGTATTGAAGGAGTGGTTAGAGGTTCGTCACCTTGCAGCCAAGTCGGCAGAGGTTGCTCCACGAGTTATCGAGCTTTGCGAGGCTTGCGGCTGCGACAAGTGTCAGGCTATCCTCGCTCACAAGGACTTCCTTGTGAAGAAGTCGCAGTGGATTATCGGTGGCGACGGCTGGGGCTACGATATCGGCTTCGGTGGTGTAGACCATGTATTGGCAACCGGTGAGGATGTAAATATCCTTGTAATCGATACCGAGGTCTACTCGAATACCGGTGGTCAGTCGTCGAAGGCTACCCCTGTGGGTGCTGTTGCGAAGTTCGCTTCGATGGGTAAGCGCATCCGCAAGAAGGATTTGGGTGCTATCGCAATGACCTATGGCTATGTATATGTTGCGCAGGTTTCGATTGGTGCATCGCAGACACAGCTCTTCAATGTATTGAAGGAGGCCGAGGCTTATCCTGGACCATCGCTTGTTATCGCTTATGCTCCTTGTATCAACCACGGTATCAAGGGCGGTATGACTCGCACACAGACTATCGGCAAGCAGGCTGTTGAGTGTGGTTACTGGCACCTCTGGCACTACAACCCACTTCTCGAAGAGGAGGGCAAGAATCCGTTTGTTCTCGACTCGAAGGAGCCTGATTGGAGTAAGTTCCGTGACTTCCTCTTGAAGGAGGTGCGTTACACCTCGCTCCAAAAGACCTTCCCTCAGGAGGCTGAGGAGTTGTACAAGGCAGCCGAGGAGAATGCTAAGTGGCGTTATGAGGGTTATGTGCGTCGTAGCAAGATGGAATTCTAAAAAATCGTTCTGATTGGCTCTTTTTGCACAAGCCGTCGGTCGCCAAATTCCTCACATAGGCTTACTATGCTGCGGATTTGTCGCCTAGTCTTGCACAAAAACAACCTAATCATCTCCGATTTTTGAATAAGTGAAAAAGGGTGATACTCGGTATCGCCCTTTTGCTTTGCTGTTACATACGCCAAGTATGCGCCCATCTCATTTTTATTGACGGCGTTGCAACTGCACCCTTAAAATTCAATTTTTGCTTTTTTGTATCGAAGAAGGTTTAAGCCTTGAAATCCCTCTTGTTATACAACTTCTAACAAAAAGAGAGTGCCTAAAAAAACTTTTTAGACACTCTCTTTTGCTAATATATTGCTAATATATCATTGTTTGTTTTGAGAGTGTTCGAGTTTTATCTCTTGAAGCGCATACATCTTATCGCGATAGCGTGCAGCGGCGAGGAAGTCCAACGATTTTGCAGCTCTCTCCATATCGTTGCGAGCCTGCTCTATCAAAGCATCTATATTTGTGCTCAAATCATACTGTACACTCGTATCGGCAACCATATTGACGCTTGGCGTAGCGGTGTCGTACATTACATTCGTATTTACCCCCTTATCGCCCTCAATATTGAGTAGTGGGCTCGGTTGTGCCGAGTTGCGCTTTGCTTGGCGTGGCATAATGCCATTTTCGATATTGTAGCGTATCTGTCGCTCGCGACGACGGTTGCTATCCTCCACCGTACGACGCATAGCCTCGGTGCAGGTAGTGCCATACAACACTACACGACCACGAGCGTGACGCGCTGCACGACCTGCCACCTGTGTCATTGCGGTATAGTTTCGTAGATATCCATTCTTGTCGGCATCGAAGATAGAGACTTGCGACACCTCTGGCAGGTCGATACCCTCGCGCAGGAGGTTCACTCCGCACAAGACATCGAACAGGTCGGCGTGCATATCCTCGATAATCTGCACACGCTCCAAGGTGTCGAGGTCGGAGTGGATATAGCGGCTACGCACGCCCATCTTTTCAAGGTATGCCGACACCTCCTCGCACATTCGCTTCGAGATGGTCGTTACAATCATCTTCTCGCCACGACTCACACAATCCTCAATATCCTCCATCAAGCGGTCTATCTGGTGCGTCGAGTCGCAGACCTTCAATGCTGGGTCTATAATTCCCGTAGGGCGTATAAACTGCTCGACGACACTATCCTCGCTACGAGCCAATTCGTACGACGCAGGTGTGGCACTCACATATATTGTCTGTCCTTGCAACGCCTCGAACTCCTCAAATCGTAGTGGGCGGTTATCGCGAGCAGCTGGCAGGCGAAAGCCATACTCCACAAGATTCTCCTTGCGCGAACGGTCGCCGCCAAACATACCGCGCACCTGCGGAACGGAGACATGGCTCTCGTCTATAATGAAGAGTGCGTCTTCCGGGAAATAGTCCAACAAGCAGAAAGGTCGCATACCCGGGGAGCGACCATCGAAGTAGCGCGAGTAGTTCTCGATACCTGAGCAGTAGCCGAGCTCTTTAATCATTTCGAGGTCGTAGTTTACGCGCTGCTCAATACGCTTAGCCTCTACTTCGCGACCTTCGCGCTCGAAGAAGTCAATCTGCTTTTCGAGGTCGGCCTCAATATTCAGTACAGCCTGCTCGATGCGCGCCTTGCTCGGTACAAAGAGGTTGGCAGGATAGAGATTAACCTGCTCCAACGAGTCGATGCGCTGCCCTGTATTAGCATCTATGAGGGTAATATCCTCTATCTCGTTGTCGAAGAATGTGATACGATAACAGTGGTTACCTATCGAGGAGCGTACCGTTATGGTGTCGCCCTTAACGCGAAATGTCGAAGGCTCCAAGTCGCCCTCAACGCGAGTATATAAAATCTCGACAAGACGATACATCAGGTGCTTCATCGCCATAACACCGCCCACCTTTAATTGTATCGTAGTGCTATGGAAGTCGGCAGGATTTCCGATACCATAGATGCACGATACGCTCGCCACGACAATCACATCGCGTCTGCCCGACAGAAGCGAATAGGTAGCCGATAGACGCATACGGTCAATCTCGGCGTTTATGGCGAGGTCTTTTTCGATATATGTATCGGTTGAGGGGATATAGGCCTCAGGCTGGTAGTAGTCGTAGTACGATACGAAATACTCAACAGCATTTTCGGGGAAGAAGCTCTTAAATTCGCTATATAGCTGAGCTGCAAGAGTTTTGTTATGACTTAAAACAAGCACAGGGCGGTTTAGCTGTGCTATGACATTCGCCATTGTAAAGGTCTTACCTGAGCCCGTAACACCGTGTAGTGTTGCTGCAGGTATACCAGCTCTCATATCTGCGACCAATCTCTCAATAGCCGCAGGCTGGTCGCCCATAGGGGCATAATCCGATACAAGTTTGAAGTCCATAAACGCAAATGTAGATAAAATTTTTATAGTTATAAGTCGGTTGTGATAAAACTCTACGGCAACCGCTTAACTAAAAATAGGAAGCATAGGTATTTGTTTACCACTGAGGAGGTACGACTAAGCACACCTACGCCAAAATAGCAAGAGCATTTATTGTGCCCATTGTTTGTTCGCAGTAATAATTACTCTTTTTACTCAGTAATAACAATAGACTAAATGCCATCTACAAGAACTATGTATCCTGCAATCCTAGCACAAAAATAGAAATTATTTTCGATTATTGCGGTATTGTGGGCAAAAAATTGCTAAATTTGCGTTAGCGTTGAAACTCTTAATTTTGCATTTTGAATTTTGCATTCAAATATGACCTTCTTGTTGTCGGTGCCGGATTATATGGTGCTGTGGTGGCGCATCGTGCCCACAAGGCGGGTAAGCGAGTATTAGTGATTGACCGCCGTAGCCATACGGGCGGAAATTGCTACTGCGAAAATAATGGCAATATCTTCGTTCACAAATACGGTGCGCATATCTTCCATACCTCGAACAAAGAGGTTTGGGACTTCGTAAATCAATTCGTTGAGTTTAAGCCGTTTATCCACTCTCCACTTGCAAATTATAAGGGCGAGATTTACCCCTTGCCATTTAACTTAAACACCTTCGATGCATTGTGGGGTGTAAAGAGTGCCGAGGAGGCAAAGGCGAAGATTGAGGAGCAACGACTACACCTCGACCACGAGCCTGCGAATTTGGAGGAGCAGGCGTTGTCGTTGGTCGGCAAAGATATATTCGAGAAACTTATCAAGGGCTACACCGAGAAGCAGTGGGGGCGCAGTTGCGAGGAGCTTCCTGCGTGGATAATTCGCCGCTTGCCACTCCGTTTTGAGCGCAACAACAACTACTTCAACGACACCTACCAAGGCATCCCTGTCGGTGGTTATAATCCGCTGATTGAAGGGCTGTTGAAGGGCGTTGAGGTGCAACTCGATACCGACTACTTCGACCATCGTGAGAAGTTCGATGCGATGGCGGAGAGGGTGCTGTATACGGGCGAGTTGGACCGCTTCTACAACTACCGCTTCGGCAAGTTGGAGTATCGCTCATTGCGCTTCGAGGAGGAGCAGCTGCAACAAAAAGATTTTCAGGGTGCTGCGGTGGTAAATTACACCGACCGCGAAACCCCATTTACGCGCATTATCGAGCATAAGCACTTCGAGGATAGGGGTGCGGAGCATACCGTTATTACTCGCGAATATCCGATGGAGTGGAGCGAGGGCGCCGAGCCATATTACCCTATCAACAATGAGCGCAATACCTCGCTATATGCCAAGTATCGCACCCTTGCCGATGCCGAAACGAAGTATCTATTTGGCGGTCGCCTTGCCGATTACAAGTATTATGATATGCACCAAGTTGTAGCATTGGCATTGAAGGCGGATTGCGAAATATAGACCAGTAAATCAATCTTGCGATGCACTCTTCTCCTCGCTCCGCAGTGTCGGTGCGTTACTACTCGTTCACGGCCCTCTTATACTCGTTGTTTGCGGCGGTGGAGTGTTCGCGACGGAAGAGGGCGGGCGTGGTATTGTATCGTTGTTTGAAGAGTTTTATGAAGTGAGAGATATTGGTGAAGCCGCACTCGATACCGACCTCCGACACAGTGCAATTTGTGGAGGAGAGCATAACCTTGGCTCGCATAAGCCGTTGTTCGATAATCCAACGATGAGGAGGCATATTGAAGATTTTGCGAAACTCCTTCTTGAAGGAGGTGAGTGAACGGTGTGTCTGCTCAGCAAGCGACTCGATGGATACATCTGTGAAGATGTTGTCGTAGATAACATTCATAAAGTGCCCCGATTCGGTATCTGCTGAGCGTAGTATCTTGCGTCGCATACACCCATCGTCACTGGTGAGGATAAGATATACCAGCTCATTGAGTTTAATTCGTTGTCTGATATCGTTATGCAATAGTCCCGAATTGCACAATGCGCTATCTATGCCCACAAAGAAGTTGTACAGAGAGTTGTTGTCGGCTACGATGGCAAAGTTTTGTCTAAGACATTTAGGACAGGAGTGTGTCGAGGAGAAAGATATGCCATAGTTGATATTTAGCCCAAATATTACTCGTTGTAGAACGGCACTGTCAATATGGAATGTTATATGCTCAAATCGACCATTATCTCCTACAACATTCTCTATGTAGTGGTGGCCAGCTTCGATGAGGAATATCTCGCCTTCGTTTATTGGGGTGCAGCTGTCGTTGAGGTATATATATTTCGAGCCAGCGAGTACACATCCGATGGTTAATCGGGATGTTGAGAGGGCTAATACGCCAGAGTTTTCGTGTTCGGTAATCTTCACAACATCGATATCGGATGAGCGATTGTCGTTTTCGGAGAAAGAGTTCATAATATATTTGTTAAAAATTTTGCAACACTTATTGATGATATGCGCAGTGGCAATCTTCGTATTGCAAATATATCTCAATAAGTTATACCAAGGTAGGATTTCATCCAATCGAGCCGAAAAGAGGCCTTAATGGTGTATAAAAATGTAAACTACCCCCATTTTTTGCTCAAAAAATGGGGAGTTGTACAAAATATTATCTATCTTTATACTGGGATAGAGTTCAATATATAAATTGTTGTGCGGAGGGTGCTGTGGTAGGCGATATTTGGTACCATCTTAGATGAGTTTTCTTGCCTAAACAAGACAATTCAAATGGTCCCGAAATAGCTCCGTAAACAGTTTCTAATAGGCAAGTGTAGAGAATTCGCGATACTCCTCTCTGCCCTTTTCGGGTGCAAGCACGAAGTAGACCTGTATGCTGTCGCGAAGGCTCTCCGCCAAGGCGATGGCATCTTTTTCGTCTGATGCCATAAATGCTGTTGCCAACGCATCTGCCGTAGCACATCGTGGAGCAATAACCGTTGCCGAAAGGAGCGAGGTTGTTTGGGAGTGTCCTGTTTGAGGGTTGAGAGTGTGCGAGATACGCTCGCCCTGCTCGTTGTAGTAGAAGCGGCGATAGTTGCCCGATGTGGCGAGTGCCGAGCCGCTAATCTGCACCACCTTCTGCTGATGCAGACCGGGTGTTTGGTTGTTCTCGAATGGAGTATCAACACCCACACGCCACGCAATGCCTTTGGCATTTACCCCCTTTGCGCAAATCTCTCCGCCTACCTCCACGATATAGTTCTCGCACCCCTGCGAGTTGAGCCACTCGGCAATCAAATCTACGACATAACCTTTGGCTATGGAGTTGAGGTCAATCTGCACACGAGCATCACTCTTTACGATACGACCATCTTCGAGTCGAAATTTCGAAAAGCCGACAAACTGCACAAGCGAGTCGATATTTGGTTTTGCCTCGCGATTTTTTGCTGCAAAACCGTAGGCATCGACCAATGGCTTGACGGTGATGTCGTAGCGCGGTGTGAGTGCATTAATTTTTGATGCAATCTCGATGTTGCGAGCGATATGAATATCGACAGAGTCTATTTCGTTGCGATTTATACGACTGAGTAACGAGGTCGGATTGAAAATCGACATCGAGCCGTTGGCTTCGCTGTTTATGCGCTGCATCTCCTCGAAAATCTGCTTGTTCGAGAGAGTTGTTTCGGCAACAATATGGTAGGTCGTACCGAGCATTGTGCCATCAACAACACGATATTGAGGTGCGGTGGAGCAGCCTGCCAAAAGCAGAGTAACAAAGACTATAAACCACTTCATTTTGTCGGAAATTTTCGTTCGAGCAACGCTTCGGAGTCCTTCACGGCGTAGCGGTACCAATCGTAGAGTGTGCGAGTGCGCTTCTCCTCGGAGAGGTGCCAATTTTCACACTCCAAACGCATACGCTGCGAGAGCATATATATAAGTATAGCGGCCGAGGCCGATACATTGAGCGAATCGACCATTCCGCACATCGGAATCTGCAAAAATTCGTCTGCCTCTGCCAAAATCTCATCTGATACACCCGTCTTTTCCGTTCCGAAAACAAGGGCAAACTTACCCTTCGTAACATCGAAGGTCTCGGGCGTGCAACTCTTGTGGTGTGGCGTGGTGGCGATAATGCGATAACCCTCTTTGCGCAACGCCTTCACTGCATCGGTAGTTGTGGCGTGGCGGTTAATATCTATCCACTTGTCCGTTCCGAGAGCGATATTGAGGGTAGGCAAGAATGGACACAACTCCTCTACGGTGTGGATATTTTGCACACCAAATGCCTCGCAGTGGCGCACAATGGCGCTGGCATTTTGGGCGTGAAACATATTCTCGGTCATCACCGTTATATACTCGGTGCGCATATCGAGGGCGCGAGTGAGGGTGTCGATACGACTCTCCAAGAGGAACGAGGAGAGGTATTCGATGCGCTCACGCAACTCTTCGAGCGAGAGATTATTTTCGGTATTTGTCATCTTCATCGAGTATTTTCAGGTAACTTTCGTAGCGCGAAAAGGCTATCTCCTCACGCTTTACAGCCTCTATTACGGCGCAGTGTGGCTCGTGGGTGTGGGTGCAGTTAAAGAACTTGCACTCGCCGGCGCGCGAAATCATCTCAGGGAAGTAGTGCCACAACTCCTTATCATCAATATCAATCAAGCCGAAGCCCTTAACGCCCGGAGTGTCAATAATGTAGCCATCTGCAATGCGGTACATCGTGGAGAATGTTGTCGTGTGCTTGCCCTTGTGGAACGAATCCGAAATCTCGCCCGTGCGAATATCTATCGTAGGGTCTATCGCCCCGATAAGTGTCGATTTTCCAACGCCCGAATTACCCGACAGCAGAGTTGTTTTACCCGCCAACATCGCCTTCACGCGCTCAACGCCTACGCCCTCGGTAGCGGAGATATCGATAACCTCATAGCCTGCACCCTCGTATATGCGGTGGAACTCCTCAATCGCTTCGGGGGTGTTGCGCAAAAGGTCTATCTTGGCTAAAAGAATGGTTACAGGCACTTTGTACGCCTCGCAGGTAACGAGAAAGCGGTCTATAAACTCGGTGGCGGTAACGGGCTCAACGAGCGTTACAACCAACATTGCGCGGTCGATATTCGAGGCTATAATGTGCGACTCCTTCGAGAGGTTCGAGGCACGGCGGATAATATAGTTGTGGCGTGGAGCGATATCGACAATCACCCACTCGCCATCTTCGCCACACTCGCAATGAACGGTATCACCCACGACTACGGGGTTTGTGGAGCGCACACCACGCAGGCGCAACTTGCCGCGCATACGACAACGCAACACCTCGCCCTCGTGCAACACCTCGTACCAACTGCCTGTGGCACGCATCACCAAACCTTCTACTCTCTGCATCGGCTACGCTTTTGGAGTTTGTAAAAGGAGAGCCTGCTTCGCCTCGTTCCAATAGTTGAATAGTGGCTCGGCACACTTGCGAACAATATCGAAAGATATCGATTTGTCGAAATATTGAGGCTCAACAAATTGCAGATTTGCGTTGAGGGCAAAAATCGCAGCATAGAGCATACTCAACACGATTAAACCTTTGACGATTGACAGCACAATTCCGAGCAGGGTATTAACCCAACCCAAGCCCACAAACGATAACACTCTCGCAATAAGTCGTGCGATAAGTGTTGCAACGATAAGCGTTGCGACAAAGGTAATCAGGAAGCCTGCAACTACCGAAAAACGCGCATCAATGCCGAGCATCTCGCCGACCGACGCTCCATAGCGAAGCGAGAGTACAATGCCGAGAATAATGCCTAAAAGTCCGAGCAGTTGCGAAACAAATCCGCTGCGCCAACCGCTAACCACTGCCCAAACAAGGGCAACAAGGGTAAGAATATCAAAAAAATTCATCACAAAATCTTCTAATAACCGCACGAAGTTAGCAAATTATTTCGGAATAAGATAAGAAGCTGTTTAAAATTTGTTCTCTCGTCTGAAATATATTGCCACTTCAACAGCTGAAACGGTCAATTCATCCCACAAATAGGGCGATTGAGCGATAGCATTGAATATCGAACCTCTCTTTTTGGTAAATTTGTGACAATTACCAAATAAATATTTTCTATATGAGAGGTCTCTATATACCCATATTATTATCTCTATTTTTTGTTTTTGCAGTTGGTGATGTAACGGCTAAGCCTACGACTCCACACGAGATGGTCAAGATTAACGGTTCGGTGAAAGACGAGGCTGGCGAAATTATCACAGGAGCAACAATCTTTGCCAAGGAGAATAGCGCCATAGGCACTGTTGCCGATGAGCATGGCCGCTATACGCTGACCGTACCTGTCGGTGCTACGCTGAATGCTTCGTTCCTTGGTTATCAAACCCTCGAACGCAAGGTTGTAAAGGGCATATTACACTACGACTTTATCTTGAAGGAGGAGAGTCAAAAACTTGACGAAGTGATAGTTATAGGCTATGGCGAGGTCAAGAAGAGCGACCTTACCGGCTCGGTATCGACCATTGGTGCGCGTAACTTTGACAACCAACCCGTAAAGAACATATCCGATATCTTGCAAGGTCGCACATCAGGTGTCGAGGTTACCACCACAAGCGGTATGCCGGGAATGTCGGCAAAGGTGCGTGTTCGTGGTACGACATCCATAAACAAGAGCAGTGACCCGCTGTATGTAATCGACGGAATAATCTCTTCGAGTGGCTTAGAGGGACTTAATCCGCAGGATATTCAATCTATGGAGGTGCTGAAAGATGCCTCCTCGACCGCGGTCTATGGCTCGCGCGGTGCCAATGGCGTAATTCTCGTAACCACCAAGAGTGGCGAGCAGGGCAAGGCGCGTATCTCGTTTGATGCGAAGGTCGGGGTGTCGGATGTTCGCAAAAACTACAACCTACTCAACCCCTACGAATATGCACTTGCACTCAACGATATTCGTGGCGCAGGCACAATCTCCGATGCCGATGTTGAGGCCTATCGCCGAGGCGAAAAGGGTATCGACTGGGTGGATTTATTGACTCGTACGGCGGTAACACAGAACTATAATCTGAATATTTCGGGCGGAGCGAAGCGTGTGCGCTACCTCATTTCGGGAAATCTGCTCGACCAAGAGGCCGTAACAATCAACTCGAAGTATATGCGCTATGGTATTCGTGCCAATATCGATGCCGATGTAAGGCGTTGGCTCTCTGTCTCGGCAAAGATGAATGGCTCGATACTCCACCGCAAGAATGGCGCACCAAATTGGTTCCATGTCTTGAACTTCTCGCCTACAATGGAGATGCGCGACCCCGTAACGGGCATCTATAACAATGACCCTTACAATATCGGTACGGGCAACAATCCGTACGGTGTGATGCAGGAGTGTTACAGCGACTCGTATGGCTATAACCTCAACGCCAATATGCGCCTCTTGTTCAAGATTGTGAAGGGCTTAACCCTCTCGGTACAAGGTGGTTACGACTACAACCATAGCCCTTCATACTCCTTCTCATCGAGCAAGGTCGCTCCCGGTGCAACAAGTTCGATGTCGAATGCCTCTTCGCTGCATCGCTATTGGCAGAATACCAATAACCTCGCATATAGTGGTACTTTCAATGGACACACCATATCGGCAAATGCCGTATGGGAGATGAGTGGCGTTGTGGATACGGCTCTCTCGATAAGTGGCTCTGGATTGAACAACGAGAGCGTAGGCTATTGGGATGTGGGAAATGCCGCAGTGCGTAGCGAGAGCAACGGCTACACCGAGTCCTCGTTGATGTCGGGTATTGTGCGCCTTAACTACGACTACAAGAAGCGCTACTTCGTTACGGCTGCCTTTCGTGCCGATGGCTCTTCGAAGTTCCAGAAGGGCAACCGCTGGGGTTTCTTCCCTTCGGCTGCTGTGGCGTGGGATATCGCCAAGGAGAACTTTATGAAGGACCAAAAGGTTGTCGAGCATCTGAAAATCCGTGCCAGCTATGGCGTTACGGGCAATGAGGGTATCTCGGCATACAGCACTCTCGGAATGTTGTCGGCGACCTCCTACGGTTGGGGCACTTCGACAGGCTATACGGGCTATTGGGGCAACACCTTCGCTACGCCCGACCTCACTTGGGAGAAGACTACGCAGTATGATGTAGGTTTAGACTTTACTATCTATGGCATAAATTTCTCGTTCGATTGGTTTAAAAAGAGTACTGTCGATTTGCTCTTCCAAAAGCAGGTACCGCACTACAACGGCGGAGGCTCCTATTGGGTAAATCAAGGCGCGTTGGATAATACGGGCTTTGAGCTTGCGCTCAACACCTTCGTAGTGGACAGAGCCGTGAAGTGGGAGACCTCGGTAAATGCTACCTATATAAAAAATACGATTGTCGATTTGGCGGGTAACGACTTTGTGCTGACCTCCAATTACAGCGACCTTGGAGGTCCGATGCAGATTATGAAACCCGGCTATTCGCTTGGCTCGTTCTATGTTTACGATTGGGTGGGCTTCAATGACGAGGGTGCAAACCTCTATCGCAAGGCAGATGGCTCTCTGACAACATCGCCAACATCGTCTGACCTTATTATTAAGGGGCAGGCAACGCCAAAGTGGACTCTCGGCTGGAACAATACCATATCGTGGCGAGGCTTGTCGCTCAACATCTTCTTCAATGGCGCATTTGGTATGGATAGGTTGAATATGAGCCGCTTCACGACAGCCTCGATGAGTGGTGTGTCGCGCTTTATCACGCTGCGCGATGCCTACTTCCAAGGGTGGGATTATGTCGAGGATAAGAGCAAAGCGAAGTATCCGAGCGTAAAGAACTCCGACAATAAAAGCTATGCAAATTCGGACTTTTGGTTGGAGGATGCCTCATTCTTCAAGTTGAAGAACATCACCCTCTCCTATATGATACCGCGCTATGTAACGCGCTTTGCCGAGATACACCTCTCGGTGAGTGCGCAGGACCTCTTCACCATTACCAAATATCAAGGTATGGACCCTGAGGTATATAACGGAGGTGATGGCTTGGATTATGGTGCATATCCTGTACCTCGAACATTTACTTTTGGCGTAAAACTCGTATTCTAAAACCGATGACACTATGAAAAAGATACTCTATATACTATTCGTTGGCACAATAGCACTCTCCTCCTGTACCGATTTTTTGGAGGAGAATCCATACGGAAAGCAGTCGAGCAATAACTTCTTCTCGCAGAAGGAGGATTTGGCGGCATCGCTCAATGCGCTCTATTCGGTGGTTGCCACCTCGCAGGGGCAGAATAACTATGTCGGCACAAACTTCCTCGCGGGCGATGACATCACCACCCACCCAGCAAGTAATAAGCAGCCTCTGCGTGAGCATGACCAATATAATGTTACCGACAATAACTCGTGGATGGTGGATTTGTGGGAGCAACGCTACAAGGTTATCAAGGCGGCGAACTTCATCATCAACAACGCTTCGCGCACTCCCGATGTATCGAAGGAGGCGATAACAGAGGCTGTTGCACAGGCGCACTTTTGGCGTGCCTATTCGCTATTATACCTCGTTACCACTTGGGGCAAGGTGCCTGTGATGCTCAACGAGGAGATAAACTACAACGCCAAAGTGTGGTCGGAAGAGGATATATACACCCAGATACTTGCCGATTTGAAGATTGCAGAGGAGGGTTGCCCCGTTATCTATTCGGGCGCACCATATCACAACGGCAGTATGAATGTGGCGGTGTCGAAGCCCGCTGTTAAGGCTGCTACGGCGTATGTCTATATGTGTATGGCAGGTTGGCCACTCAATAAGGGTGCAGAGTATTATGCTCTGGCGGCTGAGAAGGCGGAGGAGGTTATCGATTTGGTGGATAGCGGCGCATACCAATATCGTCTGCTCGACAACTATGCCGATGTCTATTCGGTGAAATATACCCAATCAAATCCCGAAGTGTTACTCGGTATCTTTTACCATCGTGACCGTACTCCGCAGATGACACCATTGACAGATATTCTGTTCGATATGAAGCAGAGTGGTTGGGACGATACACATGGCGAGATTAAGTTTTGGAAGGAGTTTCCCGAAGGACCTCGCAAAGATGCAACCTACATACCGAAATTGTTGCTCACCGATGATGTATTGCACGATTGGTGGTACGACAACGGTGGTAAACGAGAGGTTGTAGCGCCCGTATTTAATAAATCCCCTGAGTCGGCAACTCGTGGTGAGGAGTTCGATTACACCTCGCCCCTTGCTCCTCCGCAGTTCGGACAGAAGACCATTCAGGTTATTCGCTTGTCGGAGGTCTATTGTTGGTACGCCGAGGCTTCGGCGCGTGCAGGTCAGGTTACGAATAAGAGTGTCGAGGTGCTAAATCGTGTGCGCAACCGTGCCGATGGAGCGCAGACAAATCGCTATTCGATGTCGATGTCGGCAGAGGAGATAGCCGAGGCGGCTTACAATGAGCACGGCTGGGAGATGGCGGGCTACTATTGGAGTGGCTTTGCTACACGCGCAAGAGATATGTTCCGTATGTATCGCTATAAGGAGCATTTCGAGTGCCGCAAGCAAAATGAACCTATCGAAGTTGTAGATGGTTCGGGCATCTTCCGCAAGGAGGCTGTGCCTGTTACGGGAGAGTGGGACGACAGCAAGATGTACTGCCCATATCCATACGAGGATACGACCTACAATCCGGGGCTTAAAAATTAGGTGTCGATACTACTTCGAGCAAAATGGGAGTGTCTAACAAGTTTTTTTAGACACTCCCAATTTATTTAACCTCCTGACAAGACGGGGAAGAGTAATTTACTTTTTAGTCACGCTCTTGTGCGACCTATTTCTTCAATCTTATTATGAAGATTGGTGTCATTTCGCGGTATTTTGCATTTTGGAAACGGCGTCTACCGCGCTGAATAATCTCTCCCTTCACTGTTCCTACAATATACATCTGCCACAGCGGTCTGCCCTTTCTGCTCTTCAACTTCTCCAAAGCGGCCTCATTCAGTTTGATATATATCGTCTTCTCTCGCTCCTCAGGCATAATGGAGATTGGTTCGAGCGAGAAGAGTCTTGTCTTATTGCCCAACATCAACTCGACAGGCTCATCAAATCCAGGATTTTTGTCTATCAACACCCTCACCTTGATAGAGTCGGTTTGGAATGTTAGAGGAATCTCTTGATTGATATCGAAATCCAAAGATAGACGATATGGCGACGACTCGGTAACATCAAGAGCCAACTCGGCTGCTTGTATGTAGTGAGTATAGTAGAAGGCCTGCATCATCTTATCGACAGGCAATACATTTGTGCGCTCACGACCACTTGGCCCCGGATAATTGAGTTTTACCTCGATAGGGAAGCGCTTCACCTCGGCACCCTTAGGTGCTGTTATGGAGACATTCCACTTCTTGCCTCGCAGAAGTTTTGTAGTACTTGTCGTATAGCCTTTAGGTAAGCCCTCGACTTCGATATGTGCAGGGCGTTTCAACTTGCCCTTAATATCGATATTAAACATCGATGTACCACCCGAAGGGATGGTGATATTCGCTGGCGAAACGAAGGCATTGAACGAAGGCAGCTGCTCGTGACGCCTCAACAAAAAGTGGTAATCCTTGCCATATCCTCGATGTATATCCTCCACTTCGAGTGTCATCATCTCATTTCTGCGCGCCTTATATTTGAGTATAGGGTCTGCGTGGAAAGTCATCAATCCTCGTGTTGGGTCCTCGGTATCATCCGCCTCGGCAACAATCCTACCCTGCGCATTACGCAATCTGAGTACGGCATCTATCCTCGAATCATTTCGACGACCTATAAGCTCCACTATAACCTGCTCACCAGCCTCGGCGTATATCTTATATCGCTTAATCTTCGACTTAGCTGTTAAAGAGTCGGTTATTGCATTTGTCAGCATCAACTCCGCACCATCTTTTGGAGAGTTGAGAAGTCTTATCCCCTTTGGCAAGGCGTAAAATGGAACGGCATTCGAAGTTCCTATACTATTGGTAAATGTAACCTGATTGTACCCCTCCTTCTTAACCTTTACCGTAGCCTTTGTTGTTCCGAGATTTACACCCTCAATACGCTGTTTAACTCTCTTGCCCACAACTCCATACGCAGGATAACGACCAGTAACAAACGGTATTACACCGAGTTGTACTCTGTAATTAAAGTCCTCGCGACCACGATATATGGCATCGTGAATCATCAGCGTATAGTCGCCATCTTTTGGCAGTGTTGTGATAATTACAGGGTCTACATGGTGGTGATAGTCGTCAGAGTAGGCAATCTCCCTACCTTTCGAATCGACAATCTTGATAACAGGTTGAAACCATCCGGGCACAGCGTCGGCAATATATGGCACAAGCGCACGCCCTTTGACCGAGGCGACAATAGTTTCGCCCCTCTTACCTGAGAATTTAAAGTAGTCTATACCTCCTGGCGATACATAACCACACAACACCGCAGGTAGAGATTTCACCCTATTTGGCTTTCTCAATGTGGATGTCGCCCCCTCCACAAAGTTTGGGTATGAAGCGACCTCGAAAGGAAGCATATTCGATACACCCTTTGGGCCTTGCAGGCGCAGGTCGTACAATCCGCACGGTACATTATCTGCGATAGTAATCTTTATATTAATCTTATCGGCAAGCTGCGGACTACTCTGGTCTGTCAATCTTTTACGCTTTCTCTTGGCCGATGCCTTCTCCTTGACAGGAAAGACCTCGCCCTTGATGCCCGGATGACTGAACAAAACCTTTGTCGCCTTGTCGATATTGAGTCCACCAGCCTCTATCTCCACCGTAGTTCCAACCTCTCCACCTGCTGGATAGAGGTATCCCATTGTCAGCTTCTGAGCCGACAGGGTTGTGGTCATAAAGATAAACAGTATGACCAATATAATATTTCTACTTCTCATAAGATGGCTTTTTAATGTCAATAATTTCGTATAACAATCCGTAGTGCTTCTTCTCCATTCTCAATGACGGAAGTATTGGCAACTCACCCTCCGATACATGAGGCAGGGTGCCATAAGGGTCGATGCCCATCAAGAGATATACAGTTCCTATCAGGTCGCACGGTGCAACGGGGCGCTCCTCGACCTTTTCGCCGGTCTTGTTGGTCTTGCCAACCACCTTTCCGCCGTGGAAACCTCCGCCTGCAACCAAATAGCTAAATGTCTTGCCATAGTGTCCGCGACCACCATTCCAAGGAGCCTCCCATTGCACCTTTGGTGTTCTTCCAAACTCGCCGCCACAGAGGACAATCGTGCTATCCAACAATCCGCGTGCATCCAAATCGGCTATTAAGGCCGATAGAGCCTTGTCGAGATTTGGCAACATCGTGTTCATCTTCTGGAAGTGTTTTTTGTGGGTATCCCAACCTGTCATACGAACATTCACAAATGGGACACCTGCCTCGACCAATCGTCGCGCTACAAGACACGACTGTCCAAGTCGCGATTTGCCATATCTCTGTCGTACGGAGTCGGGCTCGTTAGCAAGGTTGAACACCTCACGACTGTCGCCCCAGATAAACTCCATATTCACATCGCGTAACGAGTCTACCTCTCTCTTGTTCAATGGCTTATCCTCAAATTTGTTGAGCAGAGCCATTCTCTGGTTCATCTTGTCGCGGTCTACAAACTTATTTACTACACCCTCGACCTCGTAGGCTATCTTTGACTCTGGCTTACCTCCCGTATCGAAAGATTTGTAGGCATTGCCCAAGAAGCCTCCCTCATTGAAACGACTATTTGCACTCGTTACAGAGATGTAGCAAGGTAAGATACCCTTGTAGGTGTCGCGCTTCATATAGGATATTACCGCGCCGAATGATGGATACACAACCGCAGCACCCGAAGTATCGCCAGTAATCATAGCGTAGTGACCTGTCTCGTGTCCGTTACTGCCGTGCGTCATACTTCTAATCAAGGAGTACTTATCGGCCATAGTAGCCAACAATGGCAACTTCTCGCCTATCTCGATACCCTCAACATTGGTCTTGCATACCCCCTTATAGTTTCCGTAGTATGTCCTTCCTGCATTAGGTTTCGGGTCGAATGTCTCGGTCTGTGCAGGTCCTCCGTCTAAATAGACCAAAATTACCGACTTTGCTCTTTGAGCATAAGCCGTAAATCCGATAGCCAATAGCAAGATTAAGGTAAGATATATCTTTCTCATAGTGGTAGCGTTTAGTGGTTGTAAAGGAACTCGTTACTATTTATCAATATCCACATCAGGTCGTAAGCAAACTCGTTCAACGAGAGCTTATTCTCCCGCATATATTCGTTGTACATACTTATCTCGTTTGCGGTAGCCCTTCGAGCTAAGACGCGCATCGTAATTGCATCTGCCAACTGCGAGAGGTCGCTGTACTTTTTGAGCAAATTCTTCAACACTGGGCTCTTTCGTATGCTTCGTTCAAGCTCCGACGAGTTCATCAGATAGAGCAGCTGCTTCGAGGTGAGAGCATTATTTCGCTGGCTCTCCAACGAAACATCACGCGACACCTTACCGAAGAGCTCCAACTCCGACGATGATACCGTAGCATCGCCCAAGTGTGTTGCTCTGGTCTTTGGCGGATAGAAGGTAAACGGCTCTGGCACACGGCTCATATAGGTTGCCCACTTGCCCGTTGCTGTGGCGATATTATCCACTATAACCTCAGCCGGAAGTCTTTGTGGCTGATATGTGCCCTCAGGTGCCGCCTTCGAGTTAAACTCCTTCGAGAGAAGTATCTTCTTCAAGAGTGCCCGCATATCGAACTTTTTGGCGATGAAGTAGTCGGTAAGCTCCTTCAACAACTCAGGATTTGATGGCTTGTTATCTGCACGCCAGTCGTCTGGCTCGTGTACCAAGCCCTTACCGAATACCCAAAACCACATTCTATTGACCATAACCTCGGCAAAGCGTCTGTTCTTCACAAGCCAATCGACATACGGCTCGCGCCAATCGGAGTCTGGCGTAAGTTTAATGCGCGTACCATCCTCCAACTCGATGATATGCCAAGGTAGGTCTTTGTGATAGTTGAGATATATAATCTCCTCCTTCCACTCCTTCGTAGACTTGAATTTTATCTGCGAGAAGCAGAGGTAGCCGTTGTCGGTACAATTTCTATTGCCCAAGAAGAGAAGGTTGATGTTGGCGTAGAAGTTTTCGGGCGTTCTCTTCTGAAATCCGCGATAGAAGTTGGCCGCAGGCGCACGGAAGTTACTACCCTCCGAGATGAGCAGGTTGCGCACCATCTTGTCGTACGGAACATTGTTCATCAGCTGCTCGTACACCCATCTGTTGTAGGCCTGCACACCATTTGGCCACAGGTTGCTCGGAAACTCCGACTTGATACGCAAGATATCGCCCCAGTGCATCTGCATATATTTGAGGCCAAGTTCACTCTTGATTAGCTTATTCACCAAAGCCTCGCGCTTTTTGGGGTTCTCGCTATCGAGAAAATTTTTACACTCCCAAACTTGTGGCAGGGCTCCCGTCACGGTAAGATATGCCCTCCTCAAAAAGACCTCGTCAGAGCACCTCTCTGAGGCTATTGTCTGCACTATCGATGAGAGCAGACAGATAAATAATATTAGAAATTTTCTCATAATATTACGATTTTAAGATTCCCTCTATTTCAACTAAAAGCTCGCTTCGGCAGACATCTGCAATGGAGTATACGACAGGTATCTGCGCGAATGACGCCTCGACCACCTCGCGTACCGCATCATAATCCTCGGCATTCTTGATGTATACATGCAACTTGACATACTCCAAGTCGTATGGCTTACATCCAAAGCGCACCAAATTCTCCTTCGAGACGAGATACTCGATATTCTCGATTGTCTTTATGGTCTGCATCTTCACGGAGGAGGCATCCACACTCTCCTCACCTCGTATTGCCGCCGTACCCGACACAAAGCAGCAGGCTCCACACGCCGTCTCAATCAACTTTGCACGCTCAAACTTAGGCGTGCTCTTTATTGCATTGACATCGTCATCGATGAGTACACTCTTCGAGTAGATGTGCGCCGCCACTTGTAATGGATTGTCGATTGGATAGACACCCTTAGACTCTGTGCCCCTCTTCTTGAAGGCGATACCTCCAACAATGATACAATCACCCTCCGCACCTATGCCCGTAGCGGCAGGATAGCCGTTTTTCCACTCCCCTGTTGCATAGTAGCAGGTGCGCGCATCGTTGAACTCTTGATAGTTTTGTTTGCCGTTGCGGTACGACACAATGCTACCGATAAAGTTCCACTGACGAACTATGTCGTCTACGCAATAGCCGTATGCGGTGAGTAGATTGTCGAGCTTGGTAAAGACCTCTTGGCTCTGCTGATTGACACTCTTGGAGAAGTCCGACGCAGGAATACCCTCTACAAAGAGCATCTTCTCCTGCTCGTTTTCGATTACGCCATAACAGATGCCACTCTTCTCCTCTATGCGTATATCGGCTGCCCCCTCCAAGGTGTATATTTCGAGAGCAAGCCCACCCTTCGGCAATAGGTATTGAGGAATAAGCGTTATAGGCACTCTCCTGCCCAAGGAGATATAGACAGCACTCTTTATCTCACTTAGTAGCTCGTGATATCCTTTTGTGTCACTTGTGCCACACAACACAAGTCCACATATTTTCTCACTTTGGATACTCTCCATCGCCTTTCGGATGCAGACTTGCAATTCGCCGAGGTTGAGTATCGATGAATAGATCTTTAATCCCATAGGTGTATAGTCAGTTGGTCTACTATATAAGACAAAGTTAATTAAAAAAAGTTAAATTTCAAACTTAAAAATTTATCAACTCCATCACCTATTATTAAATTATTCTATAAAGGGAGTGTCTAAAAAACTTGTTAGACACTCCCCAAGCGTAGCGGAGAGGGTATGTAAAAAAGTGGATTGTCGTTATAAGATGGTTTAAAAGCGTGTTAGCAACGATTCTACTCTTCGCTCGTGTTTTTTGTAGGCTTTGTCGGCCTTTTGGTTGAATTTTGCAATATCCTTTGGCATCTCCTCAGGGAAAGGGATGTTGGTTTTAACTCTCAACGCTGCACGCACAAGCTCCTTATTGAGGTAGTAACGCCCCTTCTTCTTGCCGCGGCTCTTTATCACTCCATCCTTTATATATGCTGCCTTGACAAATTTACGGCCAAGCAGATGTGAAGCCGTACCACTCAGACACTCAGGAATTTGCTCTTTTGCCTCAACCCATACGGGTATTGCAGGGCAGGCTGCCGGATAGCCCATAGATATAAGTATGCGTGGATGCTTGCCGCAGACAATCGTAAACGAGCCTACGGTCGAGCGATGTGGCACCGTCTCGTAGCGATGGTTGTAGAGTTTGTTGTCATCTTTCAAGGCATCGCCCTTGCCTGCAACATAGTAGGAGCAGGAGTATTTGTAAAAATCTTTGGCCGAAAATTTACGCTTGTTACCAATCTGCTCCATCATTGCATCGTAGCGACGACGGCTTGTGCCGAGCCTCTCCATATCGCCTGCAAACGAGAAGTTTGAGCGTATATCGTAGCCCTTTTCGCTCTTGTCCACATCGTAGCGACGGTAGCCATCGCCCCAAATCTCGAAGAAGGCGGCTCCGCCATTGGCATCGCCAACGCCTATATTGGTTGTGAATTTGTATCCGCGTTTATATTTGCGCAAAAAGGCCTCGAATTCGTCTATGGTGGCGCACTGTATCAAGGCATCGCGCATAAAAGGCGAGCGTTTGCCCGTGCCTTTCAGCTCTTTGTTTGCAGGTAGGTTGCGCGTGGCGGTATTTATAATGCCAAAACCCACCTCGTTCACTCCGCAGAGTATGCCACCGTCAGGATTTTCACTGTTTATTACACCCGTGTAGTTGTACTTGTCGGTGGTGTAGTAGCGTACGACGGTGCGAAATCTGCTGCTATCGCGGTTTTTCCAGAGGGTTGTACCCCCCTCTTTCGAGGCTTTTGGTGCCACCACAGCGGCTGTACAAGCCAAAGTCTTGTCATATCCAAACAGCAATGCAACAAGCAGCAGAAAGGATGTAAGTGTTCGTCTCATATTAGGCTCTATTTCTTACGGTACTTACTAACATTGTATGATTTAGCAAAGATAGTGAAATTTTGTGAAAATTAGTATGTAATCATTTTTTTGCACTTTTCGTAATAAGTCACTATATTTGTGGTGCAGTCCACGAGGATTGCAGACATATTTTAGTGAAAGTGTTTCGCTAATTCTTAGAAATAAAATTTGGCGATTTTAAAACAACAAGAATAACGAATACTTACATCACTTGTATAGGTGTGTTTTGTGGTATAGTCTATGCCAACTCCATACCTTGCAGGTGTGGGGTATAGTTTATTTGTTGTTGGGCTACGCCAAATGCCTATTTCTAGATAAACGAATTGACTCCACACTTTCTATTTTGTTAAATGCCCTTTTGGAGCGAAGAGCATAAAATATATATTACGATGTTCTATGCTGTATATGAAAATGGTATGGTAGATATGAAGCAGGAGTTTGCGCAGTTGCACAAATCCGGAAACATACTATTTTTTGCCACACACTATGACTACACTCCTGGTTATAGGTACTATTACTTTATAGACATTCACCTCCAAAGTATTCACCTACAACTAAATGGGTGTAAATTACTCTGCATGATTCGACATTATGAAGATGATATCCCCTGTATGGAGTTTGAGGTAGAATCGCCTAAATATGGTATCGAAAGAGTGGAGGTACATAGGCAGCACCCTCTGTTTTCATTCTATCTATCTCGCGTTGCCCATATTATTGGCTTAATAAACGCGATCGGGTACGAGGCGTATCGTAAACATTATTTGAGATTAGAATAGGGTGTAGCCAACAAGTTTTTGGCCACACCCTATCTTACAGCAATTGCTTTATGATGTAGTTCTACTCCTCATTCTTACATACGAGATTGCGGTCGCCGTAGCCGTTGTCAATCTTCGTTACATAAGGGAAGAACTTCGAGCGTGCAACCCACTCCAATGGGAAGGCTGCCTCCTGTCGAGAGTATGGATGCGACCACTCGCCTGCAAGCTCCTCGGCGATATGTGGTGCGTTGGCAACTACATTGTCAGCCTCACCATTGATAGCCTCCGCCTCGCGCTTAATCTGAACGAGAGCCTCGATAAAGCGGTCCATCTCCTCCTTTGACTCCGACTCGGTAGGCTCAACCATCAGCGTTTCGTGAACAGGGAACGAGAGGGTAGGAGCGTGGAAGCCGTAGTCCATCAAGCGGTGAGCAACATCGCCACAATCTACGCCATAGTCGTGCTTGAAGTTTGTCAAATCGAGAATCATCTCGTGACCTACGCGGCCTGTTTCGCCCGAATAGTAGGTGCGGAACTCATCTTTAATCGCCGAAGCCATATAGTTGGCATTTACGATAGCCATCTCGGTTGCCTTGCGCAAGCCCTCTGCACCGAGCATCTTGATATAGCCGTATGTAATAGGTAACAAGAGCGCTGAGCCCCAAGGTGATGACGATACAGCGGTGATACCCTCCTCGCCACCAGTCGCTACGACCGAGTGCGAAGGGAGGAATGGTGCGAGGTGCGAAGCCACGCAGATAGGACCAACACCCGGACCGCCGCCGCCGTGAGGCATTGCGAAGGTCTTATGCAGGTTGAGGTGGCAGACATCGGCACCGATAAAGCCCGGATTGGTCAAACCGACCTGTGCATTCATATTTGCACCGTCCATATATACCTCGCCACCTGCATCGTGGATAGTATCAACAATCTCGCGGATGCGGCTCTCGAATACGCCGTGTGTCGAAGGGTAGGTTACCATCAAGGCGCACAACTCCGAAGAGTACTGCTCGGCCTTAGCCTTCAAGTCATCGACATCGATATTTCCGTGAGCATCGCACGCCACGGTAACAATCTTCATACCTGCCATAGCGGCCGAAGCCGGATTTGTGCCGTGAGCCGAAGCAGGAATCAGCACGATATTACGATAGCCCTGATTGCGGCTTTGGTGGTAAGCACGGATAACCATCAATCCCGAATACTCGCCTGCGGCACCCGAATTTGGCTGTACGGAGCAAGCCGCAAAACCTGTGATGGTTGCCAAGTCACGCTCCAACTCCTCGATAAGGGCGGTATAACCCTCGCGCTGGTCGGCAGGAGCAAATGGGTGAATATTCTGGAAGCCAGCCAACGAGAGAGGCTGCATAGTAGCGGCAGGGTTCAACTTCATTGTGCACGAGCCGAGCGAAATCATCGAGTTCGCCAACGAGATATCGCGCAATTCGAGACGCTTGATGTAGCGCATCAACTCGCTCTCCGAACGGTAGCGGTTGAATACTGGCTCGGTGAGGTATGCCGACTTACGAGCCATAAGAGTTTGAGGCTCGGTAGCCATAACTACCTTCTTTGCCTTCTTGCCCTTGGCCTCGGCAAATATCGCTACAACCTCCTCTACCTCGGCAGGTGTTGTCACCTCGTCGAACGAGAGGCGTACACGGAACTCCGATGGGTAGTAGAAGTTGATATGGTGCTCCAATGCCACTGACTCTACGACCGAAGCCTCCGCCTCGATTTCGAGCGTATCAAAGAGGTTTGTATTTGTCAATTTATAGCCCAATGCCTCGATGCCCTTTGCAGCGGTCAAAGCAGAGAGGTGGGCGGTGAGTGCTGCACGGCGCAAGCCCTCGGCTCCGTTATATACGCAGTGGAAGCCTACTATCGAAGCCATCAGTGCCGATGCGGTGCAGATGTTTGAGGTTGCACGCTCACGCTTGATGTGCTGCTCACGCATCTGCAATGCCATACGCAAAGCGCGACGACCGAGTCTATCGACCGAAACGCCGATAATTCTTCCCGGCATATTACGCTTGTAAGCCTCTTTTGTAGCCATATATCCTGCCGAAGGACCTCCGAAGCCCATAGGACAACCAAGACGCTGTGTCGAGCCTACGGCAATATCTGCGCCCCACTCTGCCGGTGATGCAAGCAACGCCAACGAGAGGAGGTCTGCATCTGCGGTTACAAGTGCGCCCGCAGCGTGTGCCGCAGCTACGAAGTCCGAGTAGTCGCGCACCTCACCATTTGCGGCAGGATACTGTACAATAGCTCCGAACTCCTTGCCTGAGAAGGTGTAGTCGGCATAGTCGCCAATAACCAACTCGATGCCGAATGGCTCGCTACGAGTGAGCAATACATCGAGAGTCTGAGGGAAGATATTTTCATCCACAAAGAGGAGGTTGCGCCCCTCCTTCACAGCCTCGCGCGAGCGAAGCGAGAACATCATCGCCATAGCCTCGGCAGCTGCGGTAGCCTCGTCGAGCAGCGAGCAGTTGGCAATCTCCAAGCCTGTGAGCGAGGTGATAGCCGTTTGGTAGTTCAAAAGAGCCTCCAAGCGACCTTGTGAAATCTCCGCTTGATAAGGGGTGTAGGAGGTGTACCACGCAGGGTTTTCGAATACATTGCGCATAATAGCCGCCGACACGGCATTAGGGTAGTAGCCCATACCGATAAATGAACGGAACTGCTTATTGCGCGATGCGAGCTCTTGAATGTGTGCTGCAAATTCATACTCGCTCATCGCCTCACCAAGAGCCAATGGAGCATTCAGACGAATGTTTGCAGGGAGTACCTGCGCGATGAGTTCATCGACAGAATTAACACCTATTGTGTCGAGCATTGCTTTTAGAGTGTCAGGATTGCTGCATCCGACATGTCTATTTACGAAGTTGTCAAACATATTGTTATAAGGTTTTTGTTTTAAAGTTTAGCAACAAAGATAGTAAAAATTTGATTAATATGTCACAAGTGTATAATATTTTCACCTGAATTGTATCACAATGTGCAATTTATTGCAATCGTATATGCAAAGTTTTTTCGCATTTTTTTGTAGTTTTGTAGCAATAAAACGCGTCTAATAGGTAAAATTGTTGCCGAAGACGGCTGAAAAAACTAAACCAAGAAAATGAAAGATTCCGAAAAAGAGTTTGCCCAATTGGTGCGAGAGCATAAGACGACAATTTATACCGTCTGCTATATGTTCTCCAAGGACAAGGAGGAGGTTGAGGACCTTTTCCAAGAGGTGTTGATTGCCCTATGGCGTGGTTTTAACGGGTTTAGGGGCGAGTGTAATATCCGTTCGTGGATATATCGTGTGTCGCTCAACACCTGTATCACTGCCGAGCGCAAAAAACGCCGCCGAGCCGACTCGGTGCGCCTTGATATGAACATCAACCTCTTCTCCGACACTGACGAGGATAGTCGTCAGGCGCAGATGTTGCGCAAGCGTATTGGTAAGTTGGGAGTTTTCGACCGCGCGATTATTCTGCTGTGGCTCGAAAATCTCTCCTACGAGGAGATAGGTGCCATTGTCGGCATCTCAGCCAAGAATGTCTCGGTGCGCCTTGTGCGCATACGCGAACAACTCAAAAATATGTCAAACGATTAACCCCTTTCAGCTATGAATAGTATCGAAATGAACGAGCTCAACGAGATGCGCGAGCAACTCGCAACGCTCAAAAAGCAACTCAACACCCAAGAGATTATAAACGACCGCCTTATCAAAGAGGCGATGTCGCGAAAGCTCTCGGCTCTGAACAACAGCGCGATTTGGATATCTGTCGTATGCCTTGTTATGATACCGTTGGGGTATTTCAACTTCCAAAGAATGGGACACTCTACGGCATTCTGCATCGCTACTTCGGCTCTATTTCTAATATGTCTTATAGCGATAGTCGTCAGCCACTACCGTATCCACAAGCGCGATATCTATTCGGGCAACTTGGTTACCGTCTACAAGGAGGTTGCACGAATGAAGAAGATTTACAAGAGTTGGCACTATTGGTCTATCCCGATGTTGATAGTGTGGTTTGGCTGGTTGGAGTATGAAATCTATTTAAACCAAGCCAACGAAGATATAACCGCATTGTTGATGATTAGTGCAAGCGGAATTTTCGGCGGAATTATTGGCGGAATCGTGGGCTTGCGAATTCACAAGCGAACACTTCGCACGGCAGACGACCTATTGCGCCAAATCGAGGAGTTACAGAGGCAGGAGTAGGTGCTAAACAAGCTCTTTGAGGGCTATGCAAACTTTTTGCACAGGTAGCCCCATAACATTGTAGAACGAGCCTTGAAGCCCCTCTATGGCGGTATAACCTATCCACTCTTGAATACCGTATGCGCCCGCTTTATCAAGTGGGCGATACTTTTCGATATAGTACTCAATCTCCTCATTTTCGAGCGCACGGAATGTAACTAAACTCTCAGCCGAGAAAGAGATTGTGCGCAAAGGGGTGCGGAGCGTAACGCCCGTTACGACTTTGTGTGTCGCTCCCGACAAAATCTTCAACATTCGCTCAGCATCGGCATTATCTTTTGGCTTGCCGAGAATTTCGCCACCGGCAATAACGACCGTGTCGGCAGTCAGCAAGATGTCGCCCTCTTTCAAAGTGTGTGGGTAGGCGTTGCTTTTGAGTTGCGAGAGGAACTCGGCAACCTTATCTGCTTCGAGGTCGGCAGGGTAACGCTCATCACATTCAAACTTTTCGGCAAGGGTAAAGTCGATATCGCATGCAGCGAGTAGTTCGCGGCGGCGTGGCGATGCCGAGGCGAGAATAAGGCGATGATTTTTAAGTCTATCTTGCAGTAACATAGCGGTTTATCTTCTTCTAAACTCCGAACATATAACAGCCGTAGCAACCGCCACATTCAATGACTCCGAGCCACAGCGGTCGGCAGGATATGGCGGAATAAGCAATTTGTTTGTAACCGTTTCGGCAACCTCCGAGGAGATGCCCTGTCCCTCATTGCCCATCACGATTACGCCCGACTTGTTGAGTTGTGCCGAGTAGATATTTTCTCCTTCGAGGAATGTGCCGTAAATCTTTGTATTGTGTTGTGCTGCAAGCCATTGAGGAAGATTGGTGTAGTGTACTCGCACACGCAAAATTGCCCCCATTGTCGCTTGTACCACCTTCGGATTAAAACAGTCGGCGCTATCTTCCGAGCAGACAATATCGCTAATACCAAACCAATCGGCAAGGCGAATAATTGTGCCGAGATTGCCCGGATTCTGCACGCGGTCGAGTGCCAAAACGAGGTCTTTCGCAGGTTGAGCCTTTGCGAGCGAGTGGCGTGGCAACTCAACCACCGCCAAGACCGAATTTGCGGTTTTGAGTTGCGAGATGCGCTCCATCTCCTTCTCGCTAATAATCTCGCCCTCCGAAAATATCGGTTTGGTCTGCAAGATGCGGCGAATGTGGAGCGAGGAGTTACGAATCTCGCCAACCAACTTCTCACCTTCGGCGATGAACGCACCCAACTCCTCACGACCTTGCTTGGTCGCAAGCGATTTAATATCAAGTATTTCTGCTCTCGTAATCATATTCTGAAAGTTTCGCCTTCGTGGGCGATATCGGTATTCTCGAAAATGGCTCTCGCCTCTGCCAACAATGGCTCTTTATCCTTGTAGCGCGATGAAAAATGACCAATCAGAAGTCGTTTCGCTCCTGCCGCCAAAGCTGTCTTTGCGGCATCTTCCGAGGTGGCGTGTCCTCGCTCCTTTGCCTCCTTTTTCTGCGCTGCGGCATAGGTTGCTTCGTGGTAGAGCATATCCACTCCTGCAACATATTTCGCCACCGCCCCCGAACGATTTGTGTCGGAGCAGTAGGCGTACGACTGCGGAGGGTGAGCCACGAAAGTTATGCGCTCATTAGGCAAAATCGTGCCATCTTCCAACTCTATGTCGTTTCCCTCTTTGGCTGCGACTATCTGCTTTATAGTCAAGCCATAACGCTCAATGGCAAACTTATCTACATTGCGTGGCAGTGGCTTCTCTTTGAAGAGGTAGCCCGATGTCGGTACTCGGTGGCGAAGTGGAATACTCCACACCTCCAACGAGCGATTTTCAAAGATTATTTGGTGCTTTGTCGTATCAACTTCCACCCACTGCACCTCGTAAGGCAACTCCTTATCGAAGTAGTGCAGATGGTACTCCAAAATCTCGCCAAAGGGGCGTGGCGCATAGACCGTTAGAGGTGTTTTGCGACCGTAAAGACCAAGCGTAGAGATTAGTGGAAACAGACCAAAAACATGGTCGCCGTGCAGATGCGAGATAAAGACTGCACGCAGGCGCAACGGATTTATGCCACAGCGGAACATCTGCTGCTGCACACCCTCCCCTGCATCGACCAAGTAGTGTTGCTCGTTGCAGTTCACCACTTGTGCCGAGGGGTGTCCGTTTGCAGTCGGCTTTGCCGATGCAGCACCTAAAATTGTTACACCTATCATAGTTAAAATTGTTCTGATTGGTAAATTGTGCACCTTACTTGTGTCGTAAATGCTCACACACGGTTAGTATGTTAAGCCTGCAAAGCAGGCTTTTCCTCCTCGCGGCTCGGCAAAGTGTGCAAGCACCCTCTGCCCTCGCTCCGCAGCGTCGGTTGCGTTTTCCGCCACTGCGTAACGCACAAAATTTCCTCAATCACCTCCAATTTTAAGGTTCTTGGTTTACTCTCGTCTCTCGTCTTTGACCCGTGCAAGCACGGCTCTTCACTGCTTCGCCTCGGCATAGTCTGCAAGCAGTCTCTGCCCTCGGCTTAATCGCAGCGGTCGTCTCTCGTTTTTATTGAAATTATTATCTTTTTTCAAATTTCTCTCGTCTCTCGTCTTTCGTCTCTCGTCTATTTCTGTGAAGCAAGAAATCTCTCTGCATCGAGCGCAGCGATACAGCCCGAACCTGCGGCTACAATAGCCTGACGGTAGTGAGGGTCGCGAACATCACCTGCGGCGAAGATGCCCTCCACCGAGGTCTTTGATGTTCCCGGCTCAACTACGATATAACCCTGCTCGTCAAGTTCCAACTTACCCTTTACCAACTCGGTGTTAGGGTGGTGTCCGATAGCGAGGAAGAAGCCCGAAATTGCGATGTCGTACTCCTCACCATCACCTTTGCGAAGGCGTGCGCCCGTAACGCCATCTTCATCGCCCAAAACCTCTACGGTGTTGTGCTCGAACAAGACTTTGATATTTGGAGTATTGAAAACGCGCTCCTGCATCGCTTTCGATGCACGGAGGAACGGCTTGCGCACAATGAGGTAGACCTGACGACATAGCGATGCGAGGTAGGTTGCCTCTTCACATGCGGTATCGCCACCACCAACTACCGCTACGTCCTGCTTGCGGTAGAAGAAACCATCGCAAGTGGCGCAAGCACTAACGCCCATACCACGGAACTTGCGCTCCGACTCCAAACCGAGATACTTTGCCGATGCTCCGGTGCAGATGATAACCGCCTCAGCTTCAATCTTATTTTCGCCGTCAATAGTGAGTACGAAAGGTCGCTTCGAGGTGTCGATATCGGTGACAATACCCGTGCGTACCTCCGTTCCGAGGCGCAAGGCCTGCGCACGAAGGTCGTTCATCATCTCTGTTCCCTGAACACCATCGGGGTAACCCGGGAAGTTTTCGATTTCGGTTGTTGTGGTAAGTTGTCCGCCCGGCTCGATTCCCTCGTACAATACAGGGCTCAAAGCAGCACGCGCAGCATAGATGGCAGCCGTAAATCCCGCAGGACCGCTACCAATGATTAAAACTTTTACTCTTTCCATATTTTTAGCTCTTTTTGTTGTTTTCGATTTCGCTCCACAAATGTAATAAATCTATTGTAAATACCGAAAAATTTGGGCGCAGAAAAATTGACAAGTTTGCAAAAACAAAAAAAAATCTCTATATTTCGGACTGTAATATGCCGCTTTTTGGGCTGACAATAGCAGATAAATAGGGTTAAGTGTTTGTCATACAAACAGTTTAGCAATGAAGTTTGCTCTTGGTTGGGTGATGTCAAAAAATGGAGGAACGAAAAATTTTATTAAAAAACACATAAACACAAACAACAAATTTTTAATTAATTAAAAACTATGAAAAAATTATTTTTGGTTTTGGCAGCTGCTGCAATGACATTCAGCACTGCAATCGCACAGGAGGCCGCTACTGCAACCGCAGAGCAGCCTGCAACCGAAGTAGTAGAGGCTGTTGAGGCTCCGGCTGAGGCAGTTCTCGATGCAGAGACAGAAATTGCAGGTGATTCGATTCACTACGTACTCATGCAGAAGTTCCTCGAAGGTGGTTGGGGTTGGATGCTCCCTATCCTCGTGGTATTGGTACTCGGTATGGCTATCGCTATCGAGCGTATCCTCTTCCTCTCGCTCTCGACTATCAACACCAAGAAGTTCATTGCACAGGTTGAGGCTGCTTTGAACGAGGGTGGCGTTGAGGCTGCTAAGGAGGTTTGCCGCAACACTAAGGGCCCTATCGCTTCTATCTACTATCAGGGACTTGACCGTTATCACCTTGGTCTTGACGCTGTTGAGAAGGCTGTTGTATCTTACGGCTCGGTTCAGACAGGTCAGTTGGAGTCGGGACTCGGTTGGTTGTCGTTGTTCATCTCGCTCTCGCCATCACTCGGATTTATGGGTACAGTGGTTGGTCTTGTTCAGTCATTCGACTCGATTCAGGCAGCAGGTGATATCAGCCCGGCACTCGTAGCAGGTGGTATGAAGGTGGCGCTCTTGACAACCCTCCTCGGTCTGATTGCAGCGATGGTTCTCCAAGTGTTCTACAACTATGTTATCGTTAAGATTGACGGCATGGTTAATGAGATGGAGGACGCTTCGATTACCTTGACCGATATGCTCACTGCATACAACAAGAAATAATTTGATTAACGAATAATCGTACACAAAACGAATATCATGAAAAAGAAGTTGAATATGTTGATGGTGGCATTGTTCGTAATCACCCTTGCACTCGTTGGCTGGGCAGTGATTTCGGGTGGTGCAGAAGTAGCCATCAGTTGGAACCTCATTTGGGGCTATGTATTGCTCGTAGTGGCAGTTCTTAGCGTCATCTGTGCGGCCATCAAGGGTACGATTACCAACCCTGCGGGATTAAAGAATACTCTTATCGCAACAGCTATTGTTGTAGTTGTTGTAGGCGCAGCTCTCGCCATTGCATTGAGCCACGATGGTTTGGTAGTTCCAAACTCGGCAGGTGGAGTATTTGACGACCCATTCGAGTTGGTTATTTCCGAGACAGGAATCCTCGTAACCTATGTGGTTGCAGCAGCAACAATCCTCGTTACACTTGTAGGAGAGGTTCGCAACGCATTAAAGTAGTAGAGTATTTATGGCTAAAAGTAAGAAAATACCTGAAATCAACGCCTCGTCACAAGCGGATATCGCGTTTACCGTGCTTATCTTCTTCTTGGTGGTTTCCACTATGGATATAGATACCGGTATCGTGCGTATGTTGCCACCTATGGCAGACCCGAATGTGAAGCAGGAGGATATCAAGGTGAAGGAGCGAAACCTTCTCTTGGTGTTCGTTTCGGGCTCGGGTAATATCATGGCTGGTGGTAAGGTTATCTCGTTGAACGCCTTGAAAGATAAGGCTAAAGAGTTTATCCTTAACCCACTCGACGATAAGGACCTTCCAGAGAAGAAGCCTACCGAAATCGATATGCCAGATGGCTCGAAGTGGACATATCCTGTAAGTGAGGGTGTTATCTCGTTGCAGAACACTCGTGATACAAGTTATCAGGTCTATATTCAGGTGCAGAATGAACTTACTCGTGCCTTCAACGAGGTGCGTGACGAGGTTGCTATGAGCAAGTTTGGCAAGAAGTTCGCCGACCTGAGTGATGCCGAAAGTAAAGTAATAACCAAGGCAATTCCAATGAAAATTTCGGAGGCAGAGCCGCGTAGAATGATTAAGTAGTATGGCAGTAATGAAGAAAAAGGGCGAGCGTGAAGTGCCCGCTATGTCTACCACATCGTTGCCCGATGTTGTATATATCATCTTGTTCTTCTTTATGCTCTCGACTTCGATGCGCGACCAGGAGTTGCTCGTAACTTACAAGTTACCTGAGGCTACCGAGGTGCAAAAACTCGAAAAGAAGAACTTGGTATCATATATACATATAGGTACACCTGCTTTGAATATGCAGGCGAAGTTTGGTACTGCTCCGCGTATTCAGTTGAACGACTCATACAAAACTACGAAGGATATTTTGGACTTCGTAGCGGGTGAGCGTGATAACTTGAACGAGTCAGACCGTGCTTCGATGACTATATGTTTGAAGGCAGACGAGAATACAAAGATGGGTGTTGTTGCCGATGTGAAGCAGGAGCTTCGCCGTGCTAACGCCTTGAAGTTGTCTTATGCATCGTCGAAGGTGTTGAAGTACTAATCGACACTTCGTACAATACACAAGAGGCGCAATCCGCGAAGGTTGCGCCTCTTTTTTGCTACTAAATAGAGTTACATCAGCTTTTTTATCAACGAGAACAATCTGTATGGCATATATCGGAACGGCACATCGAAGCGCGTAGTTGTGGTAACCACAGACTTACGGTGTGAGAACACCTTGAAACTCTCCTCACCGTGATACGCTCCCATTCCCGAATTGCCGACACCTCCAAACGGTACATTCTCGTTGGCGATGTGCATAATAACATCGTTCAGGCAAGCACCACCCGAAGAGGTGTGGTGCAAAATCTCCTCGCCCTTGTCGGTTGAGCCGAAGTAGTACAACGCAAGCGGTTTTTCGCGCTCGGTGACAAACTTTATCGCCTCCTCCGTCTCGGCAAAGGTTAAAAGCGGAAATATAGGGCCAAAAATCTCCTCTTGCATCACAGGAGCCGAAGGCGAAACATTATCCAAAAGCGTCGGCTCGATAAATCGTGTCTCTCTATCGTGACCACCACCAAAGCGGATTGCACCACTATCTAAGTAACTCACCAAACGGTCAAAAGCCTTGTCCGACACGATGCGGACAAAGTGTTTTGTCTTTTGAGGTTTGCGGCCAAGCAGCGAACGAAATGCCTTGCGCAACTCCTCCACAAACTCCTCTTTAATATCTTGATGTACAAGCAGATAGTCGGGAGCAATACAGGTTTGACCTGCATTGAGTGATTTTCCCCACGCGATACGCTTGGCAGCAACCTTAATGTCCGCCTCTTTATCGACAATACAAGGACTCTTTCCGCCGAGTTCAAGGACTATGGGAGTGAGGTTTTTCGCTGCTGCAGCCATAACCTCGCGACCAAGCACTGGACTTCCCGTGAAGAAGATAAGGTCAAATCGCTCAGCCAAGAGTGTGCGATTGACATCGCGGTTGCCCTGCACGATGGCGATATAGTTGTCGTCGAATGTATCGTCAATCATCTGCTCCAACACATGCGACACATTCGGAACATAGGGCGATGGTTTCAGAATGGCGGTGCAACCCGATGAAATTGCTCCGACCAAAGGGTTGAGCAGAAGCTGCACGGGATAGTTCCAAGGAGCGATAATAAGGGTATTGCCGAGTGGCTCGCTCAACACCTTCGAGCGCGAAGGAAACATTTTTAATAAATTGGCTGTGCTCTTTGGGGATGCCCACGAAGAGATATTTTTTAAGTGGTTTTTAATCTCGCCGTATATGATGCTGAACTCGGTCATATAGGCCTCCTCGTAGGATTTGTGCAGGTCATTCCACAGCGCCTCGGCAAGAGGTTTTTCCCACTTGTGCAACGAGTCGAGCAGACGCTGCAACATCTCTTTGCGGAACTTTACATCGAGGGTTGCCCCACTGCGAAAATAGTCGCGCTGTGATGCTACTACCCGCAAAATATACTCCGATGAACTATTCTCTACTGCCATTTTTCACAATTTTTATCTCTACAAATATATGTAAATTCTCTGTTGTTTACAAAAAAGTTGCTGTGTTATCTCTTGAAAATGTGGTTATAATTAGTAACTTTGCGTAATAAAAATAGTATTAAAACAATGGCAAACACACAAATTCTTCGCCGTCAATTTCTTGCAAATGTGGCTCAAACTTCGCCTTCGCCAATGTTGGTCGAGGTGGAGCGTGCCGAGGGTGTTTTCTTCTACACGCCCGAAGGAAAGCGCTATTTCGACCTTGTGTCGGGCGTATCGGTGAGCAATGTCGGCCACTCCAATCGCGATGTTATCGAGGCTGTCAAAAATCAAGCCGAGCAGTATATGCACATTATGGTCTATGGCGAGATGGTCGAGCGACCACAGGTTGAGTATGCCGTAGAGATTGCCGAGGCGTTGCCTGCACCATTGGAGAGTGTCTACTTCCTCAATTCGGGAGCCGAGGCTGTCGAGGGGGCGTTGAAGCTGGCAAAGAGATATACGGGGCGTACCGAGATGATATCGATGCGCCGCGCCTACCACGGCTCAACGCACGGAGCAATGAGTATGATGGGCGAGCCCGAAGGCGAGGAGTGGAAAAATGCTTTCCGCCCACTATTGCCCGACTGTAAGGCGTTGGATTTCAACTCGTTTGACGACATGCAACAGATAACCGAAAAGAGCGCTTGTGTATTGTGCGAGCCGGTGCAGGGCGAGGCGGGTGTGCGACCTCCGAAAGAGGGCTACCTGCAAGCTTTGCGCAAGCGATGCGACGAGGTGGGCGCACTGCTTATCTTCGATGAGATTCAGACCGGTATGGGGCGTACGGGCGAGATGTTTGCCTGCACAAAATATGGCGTAACGCCCGACATCGTCTGCCTTGCAAAGGCTTTTGGCGGTGGTATGCCACTTGGTGCATTTGTTTCGTCAAAGGAGATTATGGACTCGTTGCAGGATAACCCTACACTCGGACATATCACAACCTTTGGTGGTCATCCCGTATGTTGTGCCGCAGGCTTAGCGGCTTTCCGCTACCTCAAAAAGCACAATGTTGTTGCCGATGTTGAACGCAAAGGAGCCTTATACGAGGAGTTGTTAAAAGACCACCCTGCCGTACTCGGAATTCGCCGCAGCGGCTTGTTGTTGGCGGTGGAGCTTGGCTCGGAGGAGCGACTCTTCAAGGTTATGGAGATGTTCAAGGAGGAGGGTATTTTGAGCGATTGGTTTCTCTACTGCGCAACTGCATTCCGCATCTCGCCACCGCTTGTAATCTCGGATGACGAAATTCGTGAAAGCGTAGAGATTATTCGCCGCGTGCTTGATAGATTATAAAAATAGACCACTAACTCAATCGATTATGAATTACGACTTTGACCAAATAATAGAGCGTCGTGGCACAGATTCAACCAAACACGATGGTCTCGAACTATGGTATGGCAAGAGCGACCTGTTGCCAATGTGGGTTGCAGATATGGACTTCGCTACACCCGACTTCATCATTGAAGCCATAAAAGAGCGACTCGAACACCCAATCTTTGGTTACACCTTAAAATCTGAGCGCTACAACAAGGCCATTATCGATTGGGTGGCATCACATCACAATTGGCAAATCGAGAGCCATTGGATAAGTTTCATCCCCGGCATCATCAGGGGAATAGGTATGGCAATGGTGTCGCTGCTCGAAGCGGGCGATAAGGTTATAATTATGCCCCCCGTATACTATCCATTTCGCAATGTGGCTGAGCATAACCACTTGGAAGTTGTAGAAAATCCACTGCGACACACCGAAGATGGTCGCTATGAGATAGATTTTGAACACCTCGAAAAAGTGGCTGACAGCCGTTGTAAGATGCTTATTTTGGCCAATCCACACAACCCAATCGGCATTTTGTGGAGTCGAGAGACTCTCGTTCGCCTTGCCGAGTTCTGCCATAGCCGCGGTATAATTGTCGTCTCTGACGAAATTCATTGCGATATGGCTCTGTGGGGCAAACGCCATATTCCATTTGCATCGGTCAGCAGTAAGGCGGCTGAGTGCAGCATAACTTTCGGTGCAGCAACAAAAACCTTCAACATTGCAGGTTTTGTCTCCTCCTATGCCATCGTGTCAAACGATACTATACGCGAAAAGTTCTTCGGCTGGATGGAGGGAAATGAGCTAAATCAACCTAATCTCTTCGCCACGATAGCGACTATTGCCGCCTTCGAAAAAGGAGAACCTTGGCGACAAAAGATGATAGCCTATATTGAAGATAACATCAATTTTACCATCGACTATTGCCGTAAGTATATCCCGCAAATTGTTGCCATTCGACCAGATGCATCTTTCCTCGTATGGCTCGATTGCCGCGCATTAAACCTATCGCACGACGAACTTATCGACCTCTTCGTGAACAGGGCGAAACTCGCTCTTAACGATGGTGCAATCTTCGGCGTAGGAGGCGATAGCTATATGCGATTAAATATCGGTACTCCGCGTGTTGTACTACAACAAGCATTGAAACAATTACAAGAGGCTATCAATCAATAGTATATGGCGCTTAACCCAAAACTATAAAAACAGAAATATGACCTCACTGACAACGCTTGCCGTAGTTGTTGCCTATATTATGTTGCTCTTTGTAGTGTCGCAACTTTCGGGTAGCAATCGTGAAGGAACAACACCCCAAAAGCATCCTCGTTGGCTCGTTTTGCTGGCATTGGTAAGTGCTCCGATGACAGGCATTACATTTATCTCTATCCCAGGCTCTGTGGGGCAAGACGCCTTCGCCTATCTTCAACTAAATATGGGCGTTATTATCGCCTATGTTGTGATAGCCTACGGATTGGTACCTCTATACTATCGTCACAATGTAACCTCTTTGTATGAATACCTTGATAACCGTTTTGGTATGAGTAGCCACGCTACGGGGGCTTGGTTTTTTCTTGTGTCGAAGATGTTGTCTGCATCGTTGCGCCTCTTTGTGGTCTGTATGGTAGTGCAACAACTGCTCTGCAACGCTCTCGGAGTGCCATTTTGGGCTACGACCACACTCTTTATGGCATTGGTTTGGCTCTACACCCATCGCGGAGGAGTGTCATCGGTTATATGGGCAGACCTTATAAAGACAATCTGTATGGTTTCGTGTGCCGTTATTTCGATAGGTTTTGTTCTCGATACGCTCGACCTCTCCTTTATTGAGGCTATGAAGATGAGCTCGGCAAGGGGTTTGACAAAGAGTTTTTTTGTGGAGGATATTAACGACAGCCGACACTTTGCAAAGATGTTTCTTTCGGGCGTATTTATGGTAATTGCCTCAACGGGACTCGACCAAGACTTTATGCAGCGAGTGTTGAGTAGCGACTCACTACACTCGGCTCAACGCAATATGGTATTCTCCTCCATATTTCAGGTACTACTTATCCTTCTGCTTCTCCTCTTGGGGGCAATTTTCTACCTCTATATTGCCGAGAGTGGCAACACCGGGGTAACAGGAGATGATGCCTTTGCTTTTATTGCATCGCAGGAGGGGATGCCCGTATTGATGAGCGCACTACTTGTGTTGGGTGTTGTAGCGGCAACCTTCTCCTCGACAGGTGGCTCTTTGACGGCTCTCACAACCTCTTTTACGGTGGATATACTGCACATCAAGCAGCGATTTGCAGATAAACAAAGACGCAAAATAGACCGCTTGGTGCATCTATCTATGGCGGTGATAATGATATTATTAGTCTTTATCTTCGAGCGATGGGGGAGTAGTAGTTCGATAGAGCTGTTCTATCGTTTGGGAAGTTACACCTTTGGACCGCTGCTCGGAATGTTCACCTTTGGAGCCCTCTCGAAGCGCGAAGTTCGCGACCGTTATGTTCCTGCTGTGGCACTCGCAGCTCCGCTTCTATCGTTTATCCTCGACTACAACTCGGAGAGGTGGTTTGGAGGTTATCAATTTGGCTTTGAGATACTTCTGTTTAACGCCCTATTTACCATTGTCGGACTATTGATAATATCTCGCAAGAGATAGAAATACGACCTGTACCATATAAAAAAAGGAACCTGTCTAACTTTCGTTTGTTAGACAGGTTCTCTATTACTATATAGGTTGATTCTGTTCGTCAAGGTCGTAGAGTAGTTCGATATCATCGACAAACATCCAAGACTCGCTACTTCCCGTAAAGTAGTCGCCATATCCTGAGCAGGTGAAGGTTAATACCAAGCACGATGGTACTATATCAGGTTTTACATACTCGATTGGCAGAGTCATCGTGTGCCACTCGGTTGTGTGTTCAACAACCATTTCGGGGTTATCTTTGCTGTCGAAGTAGCCCAAGCCATTAACACCTGCTGCGGTGCGAGGGTCGAAGAATGTTGTTTCGTCGGCACTATATACGCAGTGCGGCTCTTGCCAATCGGTAAGGCAGAAGAAGACCTTGGCAACATCTGGTTCTCCACCCACAATCTTTATCTGCTTGCTACCGATATGGTACTCTGTGCCTACCGAAGCCCCCTTACTGCTGACATAGTTGATACCTCCACGCGAATATTTAACTTTGAAACGCAATGCCACAGGCTTGATATTTTGGTCTACCTGACGCCCGAAATAGATGTAGGCATTTGTACCCTCCGTCTTACCATAGTTGCCGACAAAGAGGTTTCCTGCGGCAAACTTCACAATCACAAACTTCGAGCCCATAAACGCACTTGTCTCGCTTGTTGAACCGCTTGGCACATTCTCGGGGCTTGCACTCTTATATGCTGGATATGTAAGGTTGTAATCTGCGCCGAGTGATGTTGAGCCGGGGTTACCCGTAGCCCAGAACATATCCTGCACCGAAGAGAATGGATACCAGCAAGGTCCTGTAACGCCCGTAGGCAACAACTTCTGGTCATTGGTAAACCTTCCCCACTCCTCCATCTGCGAGTTAGGCAACTGATAGAGTGGTGCGGTGGTTACAATCTTAATATCTGACTGTTTCTCGTCGGCATAGCCAATAACCTCATACTCGGTATTGGGCTCCAAGCCTCGCACGACAGCCTTCACGAAGCCCTCCTCATAGCGGTTGTAAGGATTTTTAGAGTCGGCAGCATACCACTCATCCTTAACCTTCAACCACTCCTCCGTGTTACGCTTGCGATATGCGAACTGAATTGATGCACCATCGATATTGGCCGCCTTAATCCAGATAACATTTGCACCTGCCGCCACATACTCGAAGTCGAGCGCCACCTCGGTAGGTACGACAATCAACTCCCAAATTGTTGAACGGTCGTGTGCCGATACGGTAATAGTGCGTGACTTCTCGCTATTGTCGAAGTCGGTAGGCATCTGTGCAACTTCGGGATAGTCGTATGTTGGGCGAGGTCCAAAGCGCACATCTGTTGTCTTTACATTGTTAAGAGGGTAGTCCTGACGGCGTTTTACGATGGCACGGTGTCCCTCCAAGTCCCACTCGGTAGCGCCAATCTGACCATCGACACTCCAAATGCGATTGATGGTTTGCGTTGCGACAATCTTCCACTCGTAGGTCTGGAAGTAGGAGAGCGTGATATATTCAGGCTCCATCATATTGACAACTCGGTTATTTAAATCTTTCGATACGACAATCTTTGAGTTGTCGGCCGTATAGTTGATGTTTGTCACCACATCCGAGCCGAAAGTTATCGTTTTGAACTGTACCGCCTCTATATTGGTCTCCTCGGCAAGGGGAATGTTTGCCGTATAGGTTGAACGGTCGAGGATAATATCTCCGCTTGTGCCCTCTACATCGAGCGAGGCGATAAACAAATCGACCACAGGCTTCGGCAGGTCATTCTTGATGCACGAAGCAAAAGCCAAGATGGCAAGGAGTGATATGATAATTTTTCTATTCATGCTGCAATCTCAATTTTTGTTCATTCTTCTTGCTCCACAAGTGCACCGTTACACCGATGTTAATCTCGGCAATGTTGAGGCGGAAACGCAACTTCGAGAAGTTTCGTGTTCCTCCCGTAGGGTTCATATCGGCGTCAAACTGCTTGATGTGGTTGTACTGTAAGCCGCCCAATCCAAACGATACCGTAGCGCAGACATTCGGGAAGATGTAGGCTGCAATGCCGGGGTTGAAGTTGAAACGCACCTTGTAGGTATCCGATATGGAGTTGTTCCACTCGTTGTTATACATAAAACTAAACTTCGAGCGACCATACGACCCCTCCAACTCCAACTCGCCAAAGACGCCGAAGCGACCTCGCTTGTCGAGTGGCACATAGGCGCGGTGGAAGATGGCAAACGAGTAGGCGTTGCTCAAATAACCGAGTGCGATGCCTTCGGTGCTGAACTCTATGCCATTGATGAAGTTGCCAAGATTTATATTTGCATTGTCGAAGTGGCCTCTCATATGGGTATATCCAAATCGCGCACCAATTGCAAGGTTGTTGCGGTAGAAGTAACCGAAGTATGGTTTTACCGTTACAATCGAGCCTCCGAGTTCCAAATTCTCGATTACGAGTGCTATGTCGCTGTCATCGGTTGAGAGTGTTCCGTACGATGCCGACACACCACAAATCCACTCACCCTTGTAGGCGAAGGCGTTGGTGTCGATACCTCTGTCAATGCGATTTATTCTGAATGGTGAGCGAGGGTGCTTGCTTGCACGCACCGAATCGCGACCAAAGAGGAGGCTCTGTGCCTCAGCATCATATATTGTCACTGTGCTTGCTACAAGCACCGCCATAAGTATTGTAAATATCCTCTTCATAAAAGTTGCCTCCTGTTTTTATAGATAGAATGATGCACCTAATCCAATGGAGAAGATGTTTACCTTAAAGTTCATTTGCGAGGTGGAGGTCGTACCCGACACCACCTGATTGGTTACTTGTCGTGTGTTCGAGTAGTTGAAGCCGAACACGCCGATATTCACCTCGATAGCCATATTGTTTGTGAGGAAGGCCGATACGCCCGGATTTACACCGAGTGCCAAGTCGAAACTTGTGGCGTATGTGCCACTTAAACTCTGCTGTGGTCCCGAAGCCAACTTCTTCTGCGAGCCACCCATTGCCAAGGCGACCTCGGCAAAGAGGGCAAATCGCTTGCTCTGTCCGAGGGGGATATACTTTCGCCACAACGCCTCCACATTGTAGGATTGTTTTAGCGAGTAGTAGAACGAGTTGTCGAGCGAGGTTATCGAGAGAGAGGCGTTATCCAACTCTGTCAATCCTCGCGAGTAGCCAAATCGCACACCAATCAACGAGTTACGCGCATAAGCATAGCCCAAGATAGGTGAAATCTTGAATTGGTAACCATTCGATTTGATATCCTCGACAATCAAAAAGGTGTAGTCGTTGTTGGTGTGTGTCGAGTACGACACCGAACCACCGAACACCCATTGTCCCTTCGGCACAAATTCGTTTTTCAAGTTTGATACGCCTCGATTTTGACGGCGCAGGCTGTGGTTGTATGCCGTGCTGGTGCTATCTGCCTTTACTACCTCCTGCGCCATCACTGACGAGGGGAGTAGGAGCATCGCCACCACCAATATTTTTATAAATTTATTCATTTAATTGTCAATCATTTATTATTAGTACACGAGTTCGATATCATCGATATACATCCACGAATCCTCCGAGCCATCGAAGAAGTCGCCATATCCCGAACAAGTGAAGGTCAGGACCAAGTGATTTGGAACCTCATTAGGGTCTGTTCCGTAGAAGACGAATGGTATCTCAACTAAGTGCCAATCCTCTTTCGACTCCGTCGTATCCATATATGCCGAGTAGAGTACTCCATTATAACGAGCATCGCCACTCTTGATATTTGCATCACTCGGACTAAATGTTGTCGCTTCGGCCTTGCCACTATGTACCATCCAAGGCGACTCCCAGTTGCACATACAACAGAATATCTTGCAGAGGTCGGGGTCTCCCTTTTTACCCTTTCCCGTCTGCTCTCTATTGATTGTGCCACACTTCCACTTAGCCCAAAAACGAATAGCTTTTGGCTTGGCATTATATATGAATGGCTGTCCGAAATAGACCTTCGCTTGCAATCCATCCATACCGCCCCACGAGCCCACATATAGGTTGCCTGCTGCAAACTTTATCACTGCATAGGTGGAGTCAAGATAGGCCGACTTCCTGCCCTTGGAGCCGGGGCGGACATCGCTACTACTATTGGTGATGTTTCCAACATAATCTGCTGCACCCCAGTTTCCCGTACACCAGAAGGCATTATCTGCTGTGTGGAATGGTACAGCAACCTTTCCAGAAGTAGACCAATCCTCCAATCCTCCATTCGGGATTTGGTTGCCATCGCGAGTGGTAAATGCAAGGCTTGTACCAACAGTCTTGCCATTGACCACCAAGTTGTACTCGTAGGTGGTGTTAGCCTCGATGCCACCGACCGTAGCAGTATATCTATTTGCTCCACTCGATGTAGCATCGCTGCTCAGCCACTCGCCCTCACCCTTGCGATAGGTGATTTGCACACTCGAAGGTGTACCGAATACCGTAGCCGAGAGAGAGGTTGTGCCGCCAGCCCATGCCAACACCTCGTTGGCATTGTCGTAGCCGTTTACACCCTGCAAGTGGTACGGCAAATCCTTGCGAGCCTCACCGCCACTTGTGTCGGTTACGCACAACTCGATAACCTGTGCTCCTCCACTCAACGCATTGAAGAAGTCGTCAGAGAGGGTTACATATAGCTTTGTGGTGTTCAATCCCGAAAGAGTTACACCTGCAACACTCTCCTCCACAGGATTGTACTCTTTGCCCCCTGCAACAATCGACACTGCGCAAAATTCGGCAGGAGAGGTCGCTACATATCGTCTATCTCCGCCGGCATAGTTGCACGAGGCCCCAATATCGAAGCCATCACCCTTCAACTCTGGGTCTGGATTGAATGCAAAGTGGTCTTCGCGCTCCTCGATGCTCTCATCAACAGTTACCGAAATGCCGCCAAAAAGACCTATTGCATCTTTCGAGAACTTGAATGATAGTTTATACCCCTTCTTCAACTCTACATCTGCAAGAGTTCCACTCTTATCGACATTTACCAACTCGCCATTGTCGTCATACTCAAAAGTACCAACAAAGTGCCACGAGAGCGAGGTTACGCCCTTCGGCATAATGAAGTATCCCTTCTTGCTCTCGGTGTATGTGAGTTTTACATTGTCATCAGCCTTGACCTCCACATTGTAGCCCTCGTGGAAGCCATCAATAATAGTCTGGTCGAAAACAACCTCGACAGGTATATTTTGCATTACGGCAACCAAATCAACGGTTTTGGTTTCGCCTGCCGTAATATCAAAATCCTTCTCGCCGTAGAGGTATTGCTCCGACTCGTTGAAGGTTGCCGCTACGGCCTCTCCGCACTCGACCTTTGCGGTGTAGTTGCCAGCCAAAAGCCAAATATACTGAGGCTTCTGCATATCCTCTTTCGAGGAGTCGTACTTGCGCACAAGTGTAGACTTGCCACCCTCGTTCTTATAGATTGAGAGGATGTAATCTCGTACGGTATCACTCTCGCTGCGAGTGCCCACATTGATTGTCAATACACCCTTATCTTCCGATGGGGTGTTGCCGCCCTGCAAATCATTGACCTTGCCATCGCCTACACACGATGCCAATGCCAACGCGCACGCGCATAATACTATATTAAGTAATCTTCTCATTATCTACTATTTTCCAGTTTGAAGCATCAAAGTCTTCGAGGTGCTATTACCCTCGCTGTCGGTTACGGTGAGCACAAAGTCGTGATTTTTCAAATTTTCGCCACTTACGCTCTTCAACATACCCAAAAATTGAGTGATAGAGAGCGATAGAGTCTTCTTGTTCAAAACCTCGTCACCTACGGCAAATTTAAGCGCGCGAAGAGCACCCTCGACATCAATATATGTATCTGGCTCGCGCGAGTCGTATGACTGTGTTGGATAACACAAATTCAACACATTACAGAGGCTGTTGTTGAGAAGTTCGTCAGGTGTAAGTACCTCCGACTTAATCTCACAAAGCAAACCTTTGATGCCCTTCGATGCGACGATAGTCAAATCGACCGTCAAATCATCCGTAATAGCGTAACGCTTCGAGATGTCGTAACCTTTCCACTCGATAGCAGGGTCTTCGGCTGGGATAGTAGGCTCTTCGCCACCACCATTACCATTCTCTTTCCACTCCTCCTCGTTTACGAGGTCGGCAACATTACAAGGGATAACCTCGTCTGTAACCCAGTCGCGAATGGTTACGCCAACCGTAATATTACCCTCTGCGGCGTGCTCGATGTAGAAGTGTATCTTGCTATGCTGACCAGCCTTTACATCGCGTATCTCCTTATTCATCTCGACAGGCTTGAAATTCACCTTGTCGGCAGCGTATGTACCGCTGATGTGGAGTTCGATGGTGTTGCTTACCTGTGGAGCAGCAAAGAAACCCGAACGGCTCTCTGTCAATGCGTACTCCAACGAATTATTACCGACGATAGCTGTTGTCAGTGTCTTCTCGCCCAAGCGCTCTAAGAGGTCGGCCGAATAGGATACCGTGACCTTAATCTGCATCAACGAACAGACAACCTCCGTAAGTGGAGTGGTCTCATTACGCACAATCTTGAAAGGCTTTTCAGCACCATACACAGGAGTATCCCACGCAGCACCGGGCACCTCGCCCGATTGGATTTTGAAGATATAGTCACCCGTTGCAAGCTCTATCGCCTCGGTTGGTCGCTGGCTGAGTTTAAACGACTTTACAACCTCGTTATTCTCGTTTATAATCGAGCAGTCAAAGTTGTCGGTATTAACCGAACTACGAGTTGTAGCACTCAAAACACCAACCTCAGGGTCTTTCTCATCCACACGGCAATCAACGGAGAGCTGTGCCATCGAGAGAAAACCCGTGTTAGACAACCCTGAATTACTACCATTGTCAATTGTAAGTCCATCGCCATCACATCCCACTGCCAAGAGTGAGGCCAAGAGTGTTACTACTGTAAATTTTAAAAGTTTCATATCGTTGAGTTTTTTTCTTATTATTCAATAGTTAAGCTTTGTCGTTCAACTCGAATTCGAGTTCGATAGTATCGACTATCTCATCGTCAAACATCACATTTACAACCGCATTGCCCGCTGTCGAGAGGTCGAACACCACCGTATAACGAGTTGTTGGGTTGAGTGTAAGTTTTGTTTCGAGCGATGTCTTCGAGCTGGTCTGACGCTCAGCCTCGCAGGTGATAGTCACCTCGCCAGCACTCATAAAGAGCATCTCGTCCTTTGCCGACTCCCACGCAATGTCGTTAATCTTAAATGCCGACTTCGGAAAGTATCCGTTGAAGTTGTCGGTAGTCTCGATTGCAACAATCGAGTTCGCGAGCAACACCTCGATATTGGCATCCACTGCAAGTCCATACATCGGCACTTCGACTGTTGTCGAGCCCTCGAAATATGGCTTCGACCAACCCTCTGCACCCTTTTCGCCATACGAGAGGGTGATTGTGTATGGAGCCGAAGCGAAGGTCTGCTCCTCGTTTGCTGCATTAAACTCTGCGAGTGTTGCCCAGGTGAAGGTGTTGTTGTTACCCACAATCTCCACTTTGAGCTCCTCGGCCTTTGGCACAAGGCCCTCGCTCAACACCAATTTACTGTCGGCCGAGGTGGCGTTATTTTCGCCCACCTCGCTACGAGTGGCCGCCTCGATAGCGATTTTTCCGAACTGGACATCGCCGCCTTCGTTACTATTTTGACACGCAGTCGCTACGACCGCAAGTGCTATTGCAAAAAGTATCTTTTTCATATCTCTCGGTCGTTTTTACTGTGCAATTGATACTCGGATATTGTCAATGTAGAGGTAGTAGTGTCCGTTTGTGATAGAGACCCAATCGCTTTGGTCTGTACAAGGTATCCATAGTAGGCGAGTTGCAGAGGAGCACTCGTTTGCGGTGAATGTGTAGGTTGGGAATGAACTATCAAAACTATTCTCTCCATATTGTGGTGAGATATAGCCGGTGTTCAAGCATAGGCTCTCGAACATAGATGGAATACGGGAGGTGTCGTTTTCAGGAGAGCTAAACGCCTTTGTGGTAACCTTTCCGTTCAACGCCGAAGACTCAGCAGCCGTATGGATTCCGGCCATACAATAAACATTGTTGTTCTTGTTGTATCCCGAACGGATATATGTACCCATGTCAAACTCAATTTTGAGTTTTACCTTCGCTCCCTCTTTCAAGTTCTTCATAGCAGGGGTGTCAAGACGACCATTGGAGCGTGTTGAACCTCCAGTACTCTCTTGTCGTACATTTACACGAACACACTTGCCAGCCTCGCCCTTGATGTGAGCACCATTCCAGCCAGTCACGCTCATATAATCGTTAAGCAGCATACCATCTGCCGAGCGCAAATCTCCTCCATCGTAATCATCTTTTGCAAATGAGGTGTGTATCGAGGTGAAGTCCTCGAAGAAGAGGTATGGAACATCCGTAGTCGCCAAGGTATTGACAACATACTTGGTGATTGTCGGCAGGGTAACCTTGCGCTCTACAATAGCGTGCTGGCTCTCGAAACGCACAGTAAAGACCTTGCCCGAATATGTGCGGAAGAGGCCCTCCTCGGCCAAACCGTACTCCACTAAGTCGTAGATGTTGGTCGAGTTTGTGGCAAACTTCTTAATTTGTACGCCATTGTGGTCGAGCACCGTAATTGTTTGTACTGCCTCGCCCAAATTATTCTTGCCGATAGGCAGACGAATGATGGTCGGAGGTATAGGCTCAGGAATAGTGAGCGAAAGAGGTGTGATATGACCTTCAAGA
>SUZP01000052.1 GCA_015059865.1 Rikenellaceae bacterium
TAGAGTTTGTTACCCTTTTTATCAGTGAGGATATTGCCCTCAGCGTCCTTCTGAAATGCAAAGTCGAAAGTACCTGCGATAGGCTTGCGGTCAACGGTCGAAATCTGAGCCTTAATCAACTCCTTTGGTGCCGAACCTTCCGGAAGAACAATACCAATCTTCAAGATGCCGGTAAGGTGGTTCATCTGAACATTCAAGCCCTCCTCGCTGTAACCATACATAGTCGAAACGCCCTCATCGAAGGTAGTGTTCTTCTCCCCTGATAAGTTATTCTGCTCAGCTGCGAACTTTACCTGCCAATCGTTTGCTACTGCCGGATAAGCAACAAAGTAGTGGTCAGGCTCATTAAGACCATTTACAGCGAATGAAGCAACAGCTGCATTACCGGTGTTGATAACAGCCTCCTCCGACTCAACGCCATTAACCGAGATTTTGTCGCCTGCGCTCCAATACATCGGATACTTCTTTGCATCTTTATCGTATCCGCCAAGATAGGTACGCGACTCCTCCAAAGAGACGCTGATTACTGTTTTTTGACCTTTACCGAGATTTACGCCAAGGTCGTCAGTTGTGTCTGTTGCGCAAGAGAATACCATCATTCCCGCCACAACTGTCATGAAAATTTTAACCAATTTTCTCATTTTTGTTTTGTGTTTAAATTGTTAGTTAAAGTTTATTAAAAAAGTATTTTATATAAAAATGTTTTTTTCGTTTTTCGTTTTCCGTTTTCCGTTTTCCGCTTTCCGTTTCTTGAACTCCTACCCTCGTCACGGCGCAAGTTTTTTTAGTGTCGTTAGGGGCGTTAGTGTCGTTAGGGGTGCGCTGAAAGAATTAAAAATTAAGAATTAAAAATTAAAAATTATCAATTTTGCATTTTGCATTTTGCATTCTGCATTTTATTCTCAACTCCTATCTCCTATCTCCTCACTCCTCACTAATTGTAAGTTTTCCGCTTAGTTAAAGTGGTTTATTAGCTAAAACACCGTAACTCGCTGAAATACAACTATTTAGAACCCCAAAATCCCCCCCCCCGAAAAATTTCGAGGGAGGGATTTTATCTCTCCGATACCACTATTTGCGGTCTTATGTAATGCAAATATAATAAATTTATTTTAATTTGATACCATATTTACAAAAAAATCAAAAAAAATCGGAATTACACAGTTTAGTGTTGTAAAAAAAATCGTCATTGTGAAGGAGCGTAGCGACTGCGACAATCTCCCTTATATTTTTATTAAATTAACAGCGGGAGATTGCCACGAGCCTACCGGCTCTCGCAATGACGCTCTTGTTTATTATCAACAACACTAAACTATATAATTCCGAAATAAAATCAGACAAACAATTTTATCTCTTTTTCCGATAGCGATATTTTCTTAAAATGCAAATGTTGCCGAAGCGTAGAAAGTGCGCGGATAGGCGTAGCGATAGCGTGATGCCTGACGATTATAGATATACTCGCCTGCAAGTTTATAGCGCTGTAAGCGAGATGATTCGTATCCATTATATACAATATCATTAGAGCCAAGCAGGTTGCGAACACCGACACGAAACACAAAGCGGCTACGAGGATATTTATCTTCAAAGCGGGGCGCTACCGCTGTATTGTATATCTTTTTGCTTATACGATTCAAATATAGACTCTTCGACAAGGATATATTTATGGTAAAAGCATCGCGCAAGCGCTCTTGGGAAACCATAGCAGAGCGTTGCTCCGGCGAAGTAGCCATCGAAAGCACCCGTTCCGTACGCATAATAAGCGAAGGTTCGATATATCGAAAGCCTGCATAGTTAGCATTAACCATCGCCCACCAACCTCTATTGTAATAGGATAGTCCAACCGTAGCGACCACTTGTGGCATATTTCCAAGCGACAAACCTTTGCTATGACTCTCCACATGGTCTGCGAAAATTATATTTGCAGTATCGCTATATATCGATACATGGGAGTTTGTCGCATATTTATATCGTCCAACCGCCACTGCCGCCGAAGCCCGAAAATTGGTAGCAAAGCGGTATTCTGCCTCTACCTCCAAGCCATAGCGCAGATAATTCAGATTGTTGGTTACTATATCGGCATATTCGCCCGATAAATCGTCATAGATATGTTGCACACGCATATCATTAAGCTCTGTATTAGCAAATAGCGTAGCACTGACAGCTATATTCTGCCGTTGAAACATATATTGCACCTCCGCGCCATAAGCTGTACGCATCGTGGGATTATCTACTATACGATTATTGTATTTGCTCTGCAAAAACATATCCTCTGCATCACAAGGTGTCGCCTCGGTGGAAAGAGAGCCCCTCAGAAAGTGATTATCAGAAATGAGATAGTCGGCAGATATACGCACTGCGTAGGGCGAATACTTTAAGTGGCGAGATGTTCCGAGAGAGTTATCTGCAAACAACTCTTTACGATAAAATCCCCGCCTCGAAATATCAGCATACCCCAATTTAGCTGCAATATCAAGTTCTAACTTCGAGGTGTGATAGTGATATACGCCAAATAGAGATACCTCATATTCATTAATAGCGTAGTTGTAGCCATAGCAATCACCCTCCTCAATACGCCGATTTGGATTTTCGAGATTGTTCTGCAATGAGTTTGAGTATGTATCATCATCAAGCAGAAAGTAGTCGAGGTCGATAATATATTCAGCACCGAGTAAATCGCGCATCTGCTTGTAATTGCGATAGTTAGAGCTTTCAGCTTCGATACCGTATGAGATACTTCCGTTATTCAGCGTTGTAGTCGCCTCGCCACGCAATGAAGCGTTAATAGTACGCCTTACGCGGTCAGATACCGCATATATAGCCCTGCCATTATTCAATCGATTGGAGGCGATAAGTCTATCAAAGTCAATTTGCGTATAGCGACTATTGTTAGTAACCCATGCCTGCTCAACCTCTGCAAATATCTCATCATCATCGACAAAATAACTTGGCATATAACGATAGTTATCGGGAACGGCTGTTCTCGCATCAAACCAATCGAGAGAACTGTATCGCTCAATACCCGCCCTTGTTGCAGCCGAGAGTAGTAATTTTGTGCGCTCCCCTATCCTGCTTTCATACCCAATAAACAGAGTAGGCAGAAACTCCCTTCTGATATGGGCGCTACGAACCTTGCCAGATTGATAGCCCCATGCTGGATTGTAGAGATTATTGCCCGTAAGGCGAAACGCCTCTTTGGTTGAAGTAAGGCGGCTACTACGCATTGACGAATTCACAAATAGCGCAAACGAGAGCATTTGTTCTTTGTCAAGCAACTTTGAGGCTATGACATCAAACTCCAACGAATTACCAAATATGCCGTCTATATGCAAATCTCTTCCCGTACGAGCCACCATATTTGCCGATAGATGCCAATTACGAGGTAGTCGTTGCGAGGTTGAAAACGAGAGCGAATATGGCATATTGTGCGAAGTGAACGCAAATCCGGCAGAGGTTTTAGACTCGGATAGTGTATCGATATTGAGCAATGTTTTATCAACTGTGTGTCGTGCAGTCAGCTGCAATGCTCTAACAGAGCTGTTGGCAATAAAAGGCATCTCCAATCCATTCAGCAAAACGCTCTTACGATAGGATTGAACCCCACGCCTTGCATTGCGCACCATCGAAAGATTGTAGTCGAGCATGCGAGTAGAAAAATCTCTGTTAAGAGTGAATTTAGGTGCAGGTAGGGAATCTGTTGTTTCGGGTGCGAGCAACTCCTCCACCGTTTCAAAACGCTTATAATATCTAAAATCATAGAGGTCAAACTCCTGTGCGGAGAGACCTCTATAACATAGCATAAATAGCGCAACAAGTATGTATCGTAAGCCCCGCATTACTCGTGCAAAGCGTTCCAGAGCATATCCTTTAACTTGGCGATATTCAGTCCTGCAACCGAAGAGATGAATACTGATTCTACTCCATCAGGCAGGTGCGACTTCATCTCCTCAATCAAATCGTCATCGAGCATATCGCACTTCGTAATTGCCAAAATACGGTTCTTGTCGAGCAGTTCGGGGTTGTACTGCGTTAGTTCGCCAAGCAGAATATCGAAATCCTTGCGAATATCATCGCTGTCGGCAGGAATCATAAAGAGCAATATCGAATTTCGCTCGATATGGCGAAGGAAGCGTGTTCCCAAACCCTTACCCTCGTGCGCACCCTCGATAATACCCGGAATATCAGCCATTACAAAGGAGTGACCATCGCGTACCTCCACAATACCAAGATTTGGTTCCAAGGTGGTAAATGCGTAGTTTGCAATCTTCGGTTTTGCAGCCGAAACAACCGACAAAAGAGTACTCTTGCCAGCATTCGGAAATCCCACCAAGCCAACATCTGCCAAAACCTTCAATTCGAGGATAAAAGCACCCTCTGCGCCCTCCTCGCCGGGTTGTGAGTAGCGTGGAGCCTGATTTGTAGCGGTGCGGAAGTGCCAATTGCCAAGACCTCCGCGACCACCTTTCAGGAGAACAAGTTGCTCGCCGTGCTCGGTAACCTCGCCTACAACTTCGGTGCGGGTTTCGCCTGTCTCCTCATCGGTAAAAATCTGCTTCGCCACCGTGCCGAGAGGTACGGGGATAATAATATCCTTCGCATCTTTACCATGTGAACGAGCACCAGAGCCACATTCACCATCTTCGGCAAATTGGTGACGCTGATATTTGAGGTGGATAAGTGTCCAATACTGCTGGTCGCCCTGCAAGATTATAGAGCCACCCTTACCACCATCGCCACCATCGGGACCACCAAAGGCGACAAACTTCTCACGGCGAAAGTGAGCCGAGCCTGCTCCTCCGTGTCCGGAACGGGCAAAAATCTTTACATAATCTACAAAGTTCGAACCAGCCATAATTATAAACGGAAAACTGAAAACGGAAAACTGAAAACTTTTTTACATTCGCTCTGGAACATCTATTCCGAGTAAGCGCATCGAGCGATTGATAACGCGAGCCACCTGCTGAGCCAACGCAAGGCGCATCTTCTTTACCGCCTCGTTCTCCTCACGAAGAATAGAGTGGTCGTGATAGTAACCGTTGAACGCCTTACACAACTCGTAGGTGTACGCCGCAATCATCGAAGGTGCAAACGCCTCGCCCGCAGCCACTACGGTAGCCGGGTAGTCGCACAACATCTTCACCAACTCAACCTCCTCCGACAACAGCTCGCAAGCGATTTTCTCGCCCTCGAACGAGATATTCTGCTCGGCAGCCTTGCGCAATACGGAGCAGATACGAGCGTGGGTATATTGGATAAACGGACCTGTATTGCCGTTGAAATCAATCGACTCGCGAGGGTCAAACAACATCGTCTTCTTTGGGTCCACCTTCAAGATGAAGTATTTCAAAGCACCCAAACCAACCATCGAACTGATTGCCGATGCCTCCTCCTCGCTACAACCATCGAGTTTGCCCAGCTCCTGCGACATCTCGCGCGCTGTCGAAATCATCGCCTCGCACAAGTCGTCAGCATCGACAACTGTACCCTCGCGCGACTTCATCTTGCCCTCAGGCAACTCCACCATTCCGTACGAGAGGTGGAAGATATCATCGCTCCACTCGTAACCCAACTTTTTGAGTATCAACTTCAAAACTTGGAAATGGTAGTTCTGCTCGTTACCTACAACATAGATAATGCCGTTGAGCGAGTTTTGCTCGAAACGCTGCAACGCCGTTCCGAGGTCCTGCGTCATATATACCGATGTGCCATCGCCACGAAGCAACAACTTCTGGTCGAGACCATCACTTTCGAGGTCAATCCATACCGAGCCATCATCTTTGCGGAAGAAGATACCCTTCGCCAAACCATCTTCGACAAGTCCCTTGCCGAGAATATAGGTCTGCGACTCGTAGTAAACCTTATCGAAATCAACGCCGAGAGTTTTGTAGGTTACATCGAAACCATCATAAACCCAGCCGTTCATCTTCTCCCAAAGCGCACGAACTTCGGCATCTTTTGCCTCCCACTTGCGCAACATCTCCTGCGCTTCGAGGAGTATCGGAGCCTGCTTCTTTGCCTCCTCCTCGCTCATTCCGCCGGCAACGAGTTCTTTGATTTCAGCCTTGTAGTGCTTGTCGAACTCCACATAGTAGTCGCCTACGAGGTGGTCGCCCTTCTTGCCGGTCGATTCGGGTGTAGCACCATTGCCATAGCGCAACCACGCAACCATCGACTTGCAGATGTGAATACCTCGGTCATTTACAAGGTTCGCCTTGATGACATTGTGTCCGTTAGCCGCCAAAATCTGCGCCACCGAGTAACCCAAAAGGTTGTTGCGGATATGTCCGAGGTGGAGTGGCTTGTTGGTATTTGGCGAGGAGTACTCAATCATAATCGTACGCCCCGTTGGCTCTGCCACGCCATAGTTATCGTTGGTTGCAACCTCCTCGAAACGCTCCACCCAGAACTTCTGGTCGAGCGAGAGATTTAGAAAACCTTTGATAACATTAAATGCGCTGAATTCGGCAGCCGATGCAACAACCTTCTCGCCAATCTCGGTAGCCACCGCCTCAGGTGCTTTACGAGCCATCTTGACAAGTGGGAATACCACGAGAGTATAGTCGCCCTCGAACTCTTTGCGAGTCTTTTGAATCTGTATCTGCGAGTCGGCAACCTCGCCATAGAGAGCCTCTACGGCAGCCTTCACCACGCCAGTAATGTGTTGTTCGATATTCATTTTATCCGTTATTTTTTCTATTTTCTATTACTGGGCGCAAAGATAGCAAATAAAATTGACAATTGACAATGAAGTGACCCCAAAAGTTTGGACAAAAAACTTTTGGGGTCAGTACACCTTGTGATAACGCTTCTAATTCAAATGCTCGTATGTAAACTTCTCCCAAGGCATATCGGAGTCAGCTTTGCCGTTGTCGAGAATATCGACAATGTGCATAAGAAGCGGAAAATCCTTCAAATCTACCATTCCGAGCTCTGCTTTACGGCGAATAGCCTGTCCCATTACGCGGGTAATAACAAGGCTTTCAAGAGTGATACCTGCCAACGCCTCGGTAACTTGGTCGTAGTTTAATCCCTTGCCCATAAGGACACCGCATTTGCGGGTACGACCACTGAAAATGGTTACATACAAGTCGCCAAGACCGATGCACTCCGACTCGAATGTTCCACCCTGAATCTGCATAAGAGCGTGAGTCTCTCGAACAGCCTGAGAGAATGTTCCTGCTTGCGAATTATAGTGTTCTGGCTCATTCTCTCCGTGCCAACGGATATTCAATCCTACGGCGAGTGTTACCGCCATTGCGAATGCGTTTTTGAGCGCTACGGCACTCTCCAATCCTATAACATCGTTTGTGAGCGAGATGTGGTAGTATGGGCGAGCCATAGCCTCCTTCATCATGCGGAGAGCATCACTGTCTTTACCGCAGAATCCCACCTCCGTAGGGTCCATAAATACCAACTCGTATGAGGTACAAGGACCACCTACCGCACAAATTGTACGGTTGATACCGCGTTTGGCAAGTTCACTCTCCCAATATCCCGGATATGAGAGCAGTGTACCATCTTCCGTTGCGCGGAGTCCCTTTGTTACCGAGAGAACAGGCATATTAGGGTCGAGGTTTACGAGAATCTCCTCCAAGAACCAATCTACACCGAATGAAGATACTCCACCAATAACGAAGTCAGAACCTTCGGTTACGCTCTTCCAATCTTTGAAGTAGTGAAAATGAACATTTTCAGGGAAGGGACGACAGAACTTCTCGTGTTTGCCCGTAGCGATATAGCCATCGATAATCTCATCGTCAAGACATGTTCCTACGATGTGGACTTCGTGTCCATTCTCTGCTGCTGGAAATGCGAGTGCCGAACCCATCATTCCGGCTCCGATAATTGTAATTTTTTTGCTCATACTGACAATAGTTTAACAGGTTATTAAATTCACGACCACAAAGATATAAAAAGTTTTTTTGTTTTCCGCTTAGTTAAAGTAATTTCTTAGCTAAAACACTGTAAATTACTAAAATACAACTATTTAGAACCTCAAATCCCCCCCCCGAAAAATTTCGAGGGAGGGATTTTATCTCTCCGATACCACTATTTGCGGTCTTATGTAATGCAAATATAATAAATTTATTTTAATTTGATACCATATTTACAAAAAAAATCAAAAAAATCGGAATTATCGCAGCGGTCCGTTTTCCGTTTTTCGTTTTCCGCTTCCTGAACTTCCAACCTCATCGCGGCGCAAGTTTTTTTTTAGTGTCGTTAGGGGCGTTAGTGTCGTTAGGGATAGCGCTGTAAGAATTAAGAATTAAAAATTAAAAATTAAAAATTAAAAATTAAGAATTAAGAATTATCATTTTTGCATTTTGCATTTCATTCTCAACTCCTCACTCCTCACTAATTAAAAGTTTTCCGTTTTCCGTTTTCCGTTTTCCGTTTCCTGAACTCCTCTCTCCTCACTAAAAAGGAAGCTCCGCGCATCACTGCGCGGAGCTTCCACCGATGAAAAA
>SUZP01000053.1 GCA_015059865.1 Rikenellaceae bacterium
CAATCATTTACGACTTTTTGGAAATTGGAATTATTCGGGGTGGTGATTATTTAGACGAAAGAGTAGCGCCGCAGGCCTAAATAAAAATACCATTAATTGTCAATTGTCAATTATCAATTGTCAATTAAAACAATGGCTAAAAGCAAAATTACAATGCGCCTAAATAATATGATTCCGAATGAAAAGTAGAAAAATCTTTACAAAAATTTTATAAATAGCTATGAGCGAAATTCAAAACAAAATCAACAAACTCATCGAGAACCGCGAGACGGCTCGTATGGGTGGTGGCGAGAAGGCTATCGCAAAGCAGCACGAGAAGGGTAAGTTCACTGCTCGTGAGCGTATTCAGATGTTGCTCGATGAGGGCAGCTTCGAGGAGTTCGATATGTTCGTAACTCACCGTTGCTACGACTTCGGTATGGAGAAGAAGCACACCTTTGGTGATGGTGTAGTAACAGGTTATGGTACTATCGACGGCCGCCTCGTCTATGTATTTGCACAGGACTTTACCGTAACAGCAGGTTCGTTGTCGTTGGCTTTGGCTGACAAGATTTGCAAGGTTATGGATATGGCAATGCGCAACGGTGCTCCTTGCATCGGCCTCAACGATTCGGGTGGTGCTCGTATTCAGGAGGGTGTAAATGCTTTGGCAGGTTACGCTAACATCTTCCAGCGCAATGTGATGTCGTCGGGTGTTATTCCGCAGATTTCGGCCATCTTTGGTCCTTGCGCAGGTGGTGCAGTCTACTCGCCAGCTTTGACCGACTTCATCATCATGAAGAAGAATACCTCGAATATGTTCCTTACAGGTCCTAAGGTTGTTAAGACCGTAACCGGTGAGGATGTAACACAGGAGCAGTTGGGTGGCGCAGTAGTTCACACCACAAAGTCGGGTGTTGCACACTTTGCTGTCGATACCGAGGAGGAGGGTATTGCACTCATTCGCAAACTCATCTCTTATATGCCACAGAACAATATGGAGGATGCTCCGTTGGCTATGTGCAACGATAGCATTGCTCGTTTGGAGGATTCGCTCAACGAGATTATTCCTGACAACCCTAATCAGGCATACGATATGTACGATGTTATCAAGGCTATCGTTGATAATGGTGACTATTTGGAGTCGCAGGCTTCGTACGCTAAGAATATCATCACCTGCTTCGCTCGTTTCAACGGTCAGTCGGTAGGTATCATCGCTAACCAGCCTAAGTTTATGGCAGGTGTCTTGGATATCAACGCTTCGCGTAAGGCTGCTCGCTTTGTTCGTTTCTGCGATGCGTTCAACATTCCACTCGTAACTCTCGTGGATGTTCCTGGATTCTTGCCTGGTACAACTCAGGAGTATGGTGGCGTTATCACCCACGGTGCAAAGCTCTTGTTCGCATACTGCGAGGCTACTGTACCAAAGGTAACCGTTACATTGCGTAAGGCTTATGGTGGTGCTTATATCGTGATGTCGTCGAAGCATATCCGTGGCGATATCAACTACGCTTGGCCATCGGCAGAGATTGCTGTTATGGGTGCATCGGGTGCAGTTGAGGTGTTGCACGCAAAGGCTTTGGCAGAGTTCACCGACCCTGAGGCTAAGGCTAAGTTCGTAGCAGAGAAGGAGCAGGAGTACAAGGATTTGTTCTCGAACCCTTACAACGCAGCTCGCTACGGCTACATCGACGATGTAATCGAGCCTCGTAACACTCGTTTCCGTATTATCCGTGCTTTGCAGTCGTTGGCAACCAAGCGTTTGCAGAACCCTGCTCGCAAGCACTCGAACATTCCATTGTAGTCCAAACTATAAAACAAATTTGAACTATGGATAAATTTGCAAATGTAGGCTGGCCCGAGATGTTGCTGATGGCAGGTCTTGGCTTTGCGGTAGTATTTGCTGTACTCGTGCTTCTCATCTTTGTAATGAAGGCTATGGGTTGGGTATTCACTCGTCAGAAGAAGGCTGCGAAGGCTGCTGCAAATGGAGCTGCTGCTGCCGAGGAGCACGAAGCAATTACCGACCAAGAGATTGCAGCGGCTATTGCCACCGCACTCAAAATCTACAAGAGCAACTTGCACGACCAGGAGTCGGAGATGTTGACCATTCACCGCATCACTCGTGCATACTCGCCTTGGAGCTCTAAAATTCACGGATTGACTCAGTTGCCTGAGCGTAAATAATTAAGATTTAAGAAAAGAGATGAAAAAGTATTCATTGAAAATCAATGGTAATCCATACGAGGTTAAGATTGAGGATATTAACGAGTCGTCGACTATGGCTCGTGTGACCGTAAATGGCACAAAATACGATGTTGAGATTGAGGGTGGCAAGGCTTCGGTTGTTAAGAAGCCACAGGTTGCTGCTGTTCCGCAGGCTGCTACCAGCATCTCGGTAACGCCACAGACCCCTATCGCAACCAAGCCTGCTGCTGCGGCTCCTGCTGCTGGTGGCTTGAAGGTTGCTTGTCCGCTTCCGGGTACAGTACTCTCTATCAATGTTAAGGAGGGTGACACCGTAGCGGCAGGTCAGACTCTCCTCGTATTGGAGGCTATGAAGATGGAGAACAACATCGACGCTGAGCGTGGTGGTGTTGTTAAGCAGGTGCTTGTTCAGGCAGGTGCAACTGTAATGGAGGGTGATGTTTTACTTGTAATTGAGTAGCCGTTATGATTTCATTATTGCAGTCTGATTTCCTTCTCGACAGCGTGATGAAGTTTGTCGAGACTTCGGGATTCGGAGCATTCTTTGCACCGGGTGGTTGGAAGTTTGCAGTGATGATTGCACTCGCTTGCTTCCTTCTCTACCTTGCAATTAAGAAGCAGTTTGAACCACTGCTTTTGCTCCCTATCGCTTTTGGTATGTTGCTTACAAACCTTCCGGGTGCGGAGATGTATCACTCGGAGTTGTTTGCAGGCGGTCATGTTCATTGGGATATCTTCGTGGATAAGGCAGGCCTTATCGACTACCTCTACCTCGGTGTTAAGCTCGGTATCTACCCATGCTTGATCTTCGTGGGTGTAGGTGCGATGACCGACTTCGGTCCACTTATCGCTAATCCAAAGAGCTTCTTGCTCGGTGCTGCTGCTCAGCTCGGTATCTTTGCAACCTTCTTGGGCGCAAAGGCGTTGGGCTTTGAGCCTAACGAGTGCGGTTCGATTGGTATTATCGGTGGTGCTGATGGTCCTACCTCTATCTTCTTGACAGCTCGTCTTGCTCCGGATTTGTTGGGACCTATCGCTATTGCAGCTTACTCGTATATGGCTCTCGTGCCTGTGATTCAGCCGCCTATTATGAAGGCTCTCACCACCAAGAAGGAGCGTATGATTAAGATGTCGCAGTTGCGTCAGGTGTCGAAGACCGAGAAGATTATCTTCCCTGTAATTATTACCGTTATCATCTCGTTGCTCTTGCCTTCGGCTGCACCACTCGTTGGTTGCTTGATGCTTGGTAACTTGATGAAGGAGTGTGGCGTTGTAGACCGTTTGTCGAAGACCGTACAGAACGAGTTGATGAACATCGTTGTCATCTTCCTCGGTATCTCGGTAGGTGCTACCGCTACTGCGGCTTCGTTCCTCAACTTCAAGACTCTCGGTATCCTTGTTTTGGGTATTGTAGCATTTAGTTGCGGTACTGCGGGAGGTCTGCTCCTTGCTAAGTTTATGAACCTCTTCTTGCCGGAGGGTAAGAAGATTAACCCACTTATCGGTTCGGCAGGTGTATCGGCAGTGCCTATGGCAGCCCGTGTATCGCAGACCGTAGGTCAGAAGGAGAATCCATCGAACTTCCTCCTTATGCACGCTATGGGACCGAATGTAGCGGGTGTGGTAGGTTCGGCAGTGGCAGCGGGTATTTTGCTTGCCTTCTTGAGCTAAAAATTGTTTTTAAGCAGCGATAGCTGCGTTATACTTCGATAGCCCGATTGCTCACATACGCTTTAGTATGCTGCGCATCGGGCTTCTTGTATGCCTTGCTCTCATCTGCTTAAATTCCAATTTTTGGAGGTTGCATTGCGGGGCGATTCTTCTATTTTGCACAAAATTCCCTCGCTCATCTCATTTTTCTTTGATAGCGTTGCAACTACCCCTTAAAAGCAATTTTTGGTTGTGTTGCATCGGGCTTTTCGTTTGCCCCAAAAATAACTTTTAACTTTTCGCTAATTTTCCTATCTTTGTGCAAACAAATATCGAAAAATATGAAGTACGCAACTATTTCGACCGAGAAGGGTGATATGAAGGTGGAGCTCTACGAGAAGGAGACACCTATCACAGTAGCAAATTTTGTTAAGTTGGCAGAGTCGCGATTTTACGATGGCTTGACATTTCATCGAGTAATTCCCGACTTTGTAATTCAGGGAGGCTGTCCTATTGGCAATGGCGCAGGAGGTCCGGGTTGGACTATCCCTTGTGAGACCGATGCCGAGCGTCAATACCACGACCGCGGCGTGCTCTCGATGGCGCACCGAGGCAAGGATACGGGTGGCTCGCAATTCTTTATCTGCCACAATCGTCAAAATACTCAACACCTCGATGGCGTTCACACCTGCTTTGGCAAGGTTGTGGAGGGTTTGGATGTGATTGATGATATTCGCCCCGGCGACCTTATCTTCTCGGTAACAATCGAGGAGCAGTAGATTAATTGATAGAGAAAGAGCCTGCCTAACAAACTTCTGTTAAGCAGGCTCTTGTTGTTGTGTCTAAACAACTTTGTTATGCCCAGTCGTCGGGAGTCTCTGTGCCGAAGCCATCCAAGCCGAACGATGCGCTCGCCTGATAACCGCGCTCAGCCGCTACCTCATACGCCATAATCTCAGGCACTGTATAAATTGTCTTTTTCATAGATATAGATTTTTAATTTTTATTTTTTTATTTTCCATAGTTGCCGTACTCGATAGCATCTTTGCTTTTCAAGAATGTAGCGTCTGCATATTCGGTAAGACCTGCGCGAAGACCAGTAACATAGTCGAAATAGTTGGTTGCATTAACCTCCACCCAAGTAGGTGTTGCAACTCCGTTTGCAACGGTTGCTGTCGTAGCAATCTTACCTCCTAACTTAACATTCGAAACTGTTCCAATCTGTTCGTCAGATGAGCCTGTAATCATACCAACCTGTGGGTATGGAGTAACCGTTCCATCCTCTGCAACATGGTAGGCCTTAATCTCGCAATGAACAATCGGCTTTTGCAGGTTATTATCTATATCATCTACACTTCCAATCATTCCTACTGCACCTCCAATACGAATATGCTTCGAAGTGTCAATCTTTCCGAGAGCATTGATGTTTCCGATATTGATAGGCTGCAATTCGCTGGTAGTAAATGTGTTGCGATGAATGCCAATAAGACCGCCTATGAAACAGTTGCCTTTGACCTCTCCTTTAAGGTTAATCTCGCCTCTGTTGATGGTTCCGCCTTTGTTTTTGTCTCCGGCTCTAAATCCGTTGTAATTAACATATCCCGACAATCCACCCAGGCGAAGATCCGCGGTAATAACAGCGGTCTCAGATATGGTCAATGTGCCATTATTTACAGAGAGGCCATTGCTGTTGTGATAGAGGTTCGTATTATAGGTATATCCAGAATAGCCTCCCATACAACAATATGAACCAATAGTACCAGATATAGTGATAGCTGCATTGTTGGTGGCTGTTTTTGTAATGATTCTCATTGCTGGATATCCCTCAGATGAACCTCCAGACGAATAACCAAGGAAACCTCCGACATAAATTTCGCCCTTCATAGTTCCCGAAACCAAGATAGTTGCTTTCTCTGTATTAGTAGCGGTATTTCTCATATTAAATGCGGTTCCTCCAGTTTGACTTCCTAACATTCCTCCGACCATAGCGTTTCCTTTCGCGGTACCAGCTAAGGTTATACTACCATTATTGGTAAGCGGGCCAGATACCTCCACATTAGCAAATTTAGCTGTATATCCGATAATACCACCCAATCGAGGAGTATTAGCAGCTGTTCCAGAGAGTAAGATATTACCATTATTGGTGGTGTTATTAGTAAATGTAATAGTCTTTCTATTGTTTTTGCCACCACCATCTCTTGCACCATTGATAGTCGAAATCATACCACCTGCGTTGAAATCGCGACAAGAAGCTCCCTCGTGTACGGTCAAGTGGCCGTTGTTTGTACAATTGTCAAATGTTGCAACAGCCATATATCCCTCATATACAGAGACAATACCTCCGAGGTCGGCAGCGGTCTTACCTGTCGCATCGGTGTAGTTCAAGTTGCCGTTATTTGTACAATTTTTAAACGAAGTGAATAGTTCGTTTGCGGTATTGGTCAGACCGACAAGACCTCCCATAATACCCCACATTTTAACAGTAGACGAATATTGTTTGAGTTCGAGAGTTGCATTATTTACGCAGTCTTCGAAGTGTACGCCCGATGCGATACCTACAAAACCGCCAGTAGCACCATCTTCAAGAACATCCGCTTTGGCAGGAGCAATATCCGTGTTGATAGTAATCGAGCCGTTCACCGAACAGTGCTCAACCTTAGGAGCGTTGCCATTTGCAACAAGCTGACGAGCAAATGCACCGAAGATAGGATTTACTTTCTCCTCTACAACAACATCGAGGTGCAAACCCTTGAACGAAGCAGCTGTGACATTGAACAATGGAGCATACAAGCCCTTGATAGCGTAGCCATTACCGGTTATTGTTCCGGTGTAACTTGGCGCATTGATTGGCTCCCAAGCAGGATAGTTTAAATCGTCAACACCTGGCATCTCAACATCATTTACAAAAATAGCATTAAGAGTTGAGCCACCCTCAACGGCCTCCTTGAACTCATATAAGTCGCTATAATCAGCGATTACAAATGTCTCAGTCTCTGCGACTGGCACAAATGCGATATTGCTCGAAAACTCACGAACTGCGCCTGCGTTAATCGGCTTGGTGCTGTCGGTTGTAACGGTCTTGTATGCTACACCACCAGCGGTATTCTCCAAAGTTACATGCAACTCGCCATATACGCCGGCTGGAACTGCAATATGAATATAGGCAGGATTCTCGCTTATCGCTGTACCCACTGGTACAGGGAAACCTGCGTCGCTTGCAGCCTTGTAGGTGATAACCTCGGTTGCACCCTCAGCAGGAGTAAGCTCCATCTTCTCTGTCTCTGCATTGTATGTTGCATTGAACGCACCTGCAATAGGCTTGCGGTCTACGGTCGAGATGCGCACCTCCTTGATATATGCAGGTCCCTCTGTTCCGCTAACAAGGCCAATCTTCAATACGCCAGTCAAGTGGTTGAGCTTAACACTGCTAAGGTCGGTTGTATAACAATACATTACAGCTGCACCATTACCGAAAGTGGTGTTGCTTGTGTGAGTCTGCTCAGCTGCAAAAACAACCTGATTGTTGGTCGAAGTTGCAGGGTAGGCGATGAAATAAGGCGCACTGCCAAAACCACTGTTAAAAGTAAAGGTTGCGGTTGTTGCACCAGCCTCATCTGCTGCAAGAGCGTTTGACACCGAGCCATTTACCGAAATAGCATCGTTCTCTGCCCAAGTGAGTGGGTAGACTCCGTCAGCCTTTTCGCCGAGCTGAGTACGGGTGTCGTCGAGCGACAATGTGAGAGTTGTCTGACCTCCAACTTTTACGCCAAGGTCCTCAGTTACATCTGTGGTACAGCCTACTGCTGCTACCGCTGCAACTGCCATGAAAAGTTTTTGAAGTTTTTTCATAGTTGTTTTTAGTTTTAATTTTAGTTTTTTGGTTAAAAATTTATGTTTAAAAAAGTTTTGTTGTTTTTTGTTTATGTTTTGCGGACTCCTGCCCTTGTCAAGGCGCAAACCAAACTGGGGTTTACTGGGGGCGGGCGTTCCGCCCTTTACTGGGGACGCACCTGCGGTGCTTTACTGGGGAGCGCGAGAAAGTAATTAAGAATTAAGAATTAAAAATTAAAAATTCCTTTAATTGTCAATTATCAATTACTACTGATGCGATAAATTTCGCTAAGCAGTAGTTAAACTGTTAAATATAAATTAGTTACAAGCGTTCTTTGATTTTTTGATTTGAAATTGTTGGTGGTAATTTTGTGGCTAAAACCTCAA
>SUZP01000008.1 GCA_015059865.1 Rikenellaceae bacterium
TAATTGACAATTGATAATTGACAATTGACAATTAATGGTATTTTTATTTAGGCCTGCGGCGCTACTCTTTCGTCTAAATAATCACCACCCCGAATAATTCCAATTTCCAAAAAGTCGTAAATGATTGTGCTATTTTTGTGCGATGTTAGGCGACAAAAGCGCAGCATAGTAAACCTATGTGAGCATTTTGGCGTCCGACACACTCGTGCAAAAAGAGCCAATCAGAACGGTTTTTATTTCTTTTCGCAGAGTTCGGTCAAAATACCCTGTGTGCTCTTTGGGTGAAGGAATGCGATAGTCATATCGTCAGCACCCTTGCGAGGAGTCTTGTCGATAAGACGGATACCCTGAGCCTCAGCGTCAGCCAACTGCTCCTCGATACCCTCAACAGCGAGAGCCATATGGTGGATACCGATACCCTTATTCTCGATAAACTTAGCGATAGTCGAATCCTCCGAAGTTGCCTCCAAAAGTTCAATCTTGGTCTGACCAAGCATAAAGAATGCGGTGCGAACCTTCTGGTCTGCAACCTCTTCAATCTTGTAACACTTTAATCCGAGTGCGCCCTCCCAATAAGGAATAGCCTCATCAAGGCTCTTAACTGCAATGCCGAGATGCTCAATGTGAGATACTTTCATAGTTTTAGTTTTTATTTGGTTAAAGAAAATTTGTTTTATATGTTGCGTTTCAGGCATATACCCACACAATCTTGGCAAAGATACCATTTCCTGCGAAAATAAACAACACTTTCGCAAAAAGTTTTTTCACAAAAAGCGATTTTTGCTATTTTTTTATAGATACTGTTAAAACGATAGATTATTTTTTATATCTTTGCATACTAAAACAGCAGCAATTGTTGAAAAATATTTATTATTCAAACCTAAAAAATAATTACTATGAAATTTTGCAAAAAATTTGTTCTCTGTATGCTCGCTATTGCAGCGGTAGCATCGACAGCATTTGCTCAGCAGCCTGAGCGTGCGCCTTACAGCCGCGGTCGCGGTAACTTTACCTTCACCGAGTATGAGCCTCTCAAAGAGAAGCCTATTCAAGTGTACTACTATGTACCAAAGAAGGGCGACATTACAAAGATGCGCGTTCTCTTTGCTATGCACGGTGCTCAGCGCACTTCGAGCCCAGCTATTCGTGCTTGGCGTTACTTCGCTGAGCGTGAGGGCTTTATCGTAATCGCTCCTCAGTACTCAAAGAAGTTCTATCGTGAGTGGGAGTATCAGTTCGGTGGTATTGTACGCAAGGGTAAGGTGCAGCCTCGTGAGAATTGGACTTACAACTCTATTGAGGCTATCTTCGACCACTTCAAGAAGATTACTGGTTCGACTGCCGAGGTATACGATATGTTTGGCCAGTCGGCTGGTGGTCAGTTTACACACCGTTTCGCTTTGGCTATGCCTGAGGCTCGCCTCAATATCGCAGTAGCAGCAAACCCCGGTTCGTGGACATTCCCACTCGTAAATGGTCTTCCAAGCAAGACTATCGATGGTAAGACTTACTCTTATCCATACTCTGTCAAGGGAACTCCAATGGCAAACGACGAGGTATTGAAGAAGTTCTTCTCGCGCAAGCTCTACATCCAGATTGGTAAAAACGATGTCGCTACTTCGGGCAAGTATGTTCCAACCAAGGACAATGCTTTGTCGCAGGGTAAGCACCGCCTTGACCGCGCTCGCAATATGTATAAAGTGTCGAAGAAGCTCGCTAAGAAGAATAAGTGGGAGTTCAACTGGGAGAAGGTTGAGGTTAAGGGTATTGGACACGGTACTATGGGTATGGTCTATGGTAAGTATACCGAGGATGCTAACGGCAAGAAGAAGTATAGCATCGACGACTACACCAAGACTTCGGCTTACTACCTTCTCTTCGAGAAAGACGAGCAGGCTCGCAAGCGTTAATATTATCTAAATATATTTGGGGGCTGGTTAGAAGATTTATCTTATTAATCAGCCTCTTATTGAAATAGGTTAATACAAATAATTTAATACTTTTTTCGAACATGAAACTTATCAAAAAAATCATCATCTGTCTGATTGCCATTGTAGCATCTGTAACACCGCTTTTTGCAGCAGACAACAACCCATACTCTCGCGGCCTTAGTTCGTTTGAGTTCACAGAGTATGAGCCGCTAAAAGATAGACCTATCACAGTCTACTGCTACATCCCTACCAAGGGAGACATAGAGAATATGCGTGTACTCTTTATGTTGCACGGAGCAGGAAGAAAGCCTCTCATATCGATGAAGGCGTGGAACAAGTTTGCCGAGCGCGATGGATTTATCGTGATAGCTCCATTGTATGATATGAAGCTCTATCCAGGATGGCGCTATCAGACAGGAGGTGTTGTATATAAGGGTAAGGTTCAGCCACGCGAGAATTGGACCTACAACACCATTGAGGCTATCTTCGACCACTTCAAGAAGCATACTGGCTCAAAGGCTGAGGTCTACGATATGTTTGGTCACTCGGCAGGTGGTCAGTTTACACACCGCTTTGCGCTGGCTATGCCCCACGCTCGCCTCAACATTGGTGTAGCTGCAAATGCAGGACACTGGACAATGCCACTCGTTGATGGAATGCCAAGTATCACCACCGACAAGATGTATGGCTGGCCATACTCGGTTAAGGGTACGCCATTGGCAGATACAGAGGTATTGAAGAAGTTCCTCTCGCGCAAGCTCTATATTCAGGTTGGCAAGGATGACACCAAAACATCGGGCAAGTGGGTACCAAAGGGCGACAAGGCTTTGTCGCAGGGCAAGCACCGTTTGGCTCGTGCTCGCGCTATGTATAAGGTATCGAAGAAGGTAGCCAAGAAGAATAAGTGGGAGTTCAATTGGGAGAAGGTCGAGGTTAAGGGCGTAGGACATAATTCAAGGGGTATGATCTACGGAACTTACACTTTGGATGAGAATGGCAAGAAGAAGTTTAGTATGGACAACATCACTAAGAATGGTGCATACTACATTCTTTATCAGTTGAATAAATAGTAATAGTCTGAATTTGACCGAGAGAGTGTGTTTCGATAAAAAGAGACACGCTCTCTTTGTATAAATGAGAAGATAGGAGTGAGGAGATAAAAATAATTTTCAATTTACTGTTCTCATTTCTTAAAAATACGGTATCTTTGTTTTTGCAGAGACTAAAACTACTACAATATGAAAAGATTTGTACAGATTGTATTGCTTGCGATTATATCGCTGTTGGTCAATATAGCTCCAACTGCAGCAGCGAGGAGAGTACCACTCAACGAGCGAGTGCCGTTGGCCGATCCGTTCATCTTGCTCGATGGCGATACCTACTACGCCTATGGCACACATTCGCGCGATGGTATTGTGGTCTACACCTCCAAGAACTTGAAGGAGTGGAGGCAGTGCGGTTTGGCTCTCCACAAAAAAGACTCCTATGGAAAGAGGTGGTTTTGGGCTCCAGAGGTCTACCGCATAAATGGCAAATATTATATGTATTATACCGCCGATAAGCATATCTGCGTGGCAATATCCAACTCGCCATTAGGCCCCTTTGTGCAGCAAAATAGAGAGCCGATATTGCCCGATAACAATATTATCGATAATACGCTTTTCGTCGATGATGATGGCACTCCATATATGCTATATGTCGTTATAAACAAGGGCTTTAGTATCTATGTTGCCGAGCTGGAGAGCGACTTTATGACCATAAAGCCTAATACCGCGACATTCTGCATTCGCCCCAAGCAACATTGGGAGAGGTTAGAGGGTAAGGTAAACGAAGGCCCAAGTATAGTAAAGCACAATGGCACATACTTTTTGCTCTACTCTGGAAATGGCTATACAAGTCAAAAATATGGCATTGGCTATGCCACATCCAAAAGTATTCGAGGCCCATGGAAAAAGTCTGCCGATAATCCGATATTACAGCTTCCGCGTAACCTTGTAGGCAGTGGTCACGGAGCTCCGTTCTACGATAAGAGGGGGCGTCTGCACTATGTTTTTCACGCGCATTACAGCAGAGATAAGATACATCCGCGCTGTATGTATATCAGTCGCGTGAGCTTCAAGAGGGTTGATGGTAAAGAGCAGTTTGTAATCAGCGATCGCTATCGTACTCCACGAGTGGGGAAATAGAGGAGAAATACACCAAATCTCTATTAACTCTTACAAATATGAACTATTTTGATTAACTTGCAGCCAACAAGGTTAGTTGTATATTTAGTAACACCTCTCAAATATTTGCAATTATAGAGTGGTTATTTGATGCAGCCTTTGATGGTGTTGTGAGAGAGCAAAGGGGTGGGCTGCTCCTCACTTTGTTACGATTCAATTATGTTTGGGTGTACGATATCCGCGAAGAGGATCTATAATTTCGAAGATTTATTGGCGCGGATGCGATTATTTGTGAAATTTAAATTATCTTTGTAGTATCGGATTTCGATAGAATGAAGAAGTTGCTAACATACGGTTTGTTAATGGTTGTCGGGTTGCTTGCGGTGGAAAGTGGCTTGGCACAGACCATCTCCCTTGGTGAGCGAACACCGCGCTTCAAGCAGGCGAAGTGGCTCAATGGCAATGTGCCACAGAAGAGCGACTTCACATATATTGAGTTTATCCATTCGGCAAGCATACCGTGTCGTCAGTCAGTAGAGCGTATACACAATATAATCAAGAAGTTTGACAACACCGCCTTTGTGCTTATCTCGCACCAAAATGCAAGCGAGATTGACCACTGGGTAACCGAGCATATCGACACTCGTTCGGGTGTTATCATCGACGATAGCCACATACGCACCTCCTTTGGCGTGAATTATGCTCCATACGCAGTAATTCTCGACCATAAGCACAGAGCTCTATGGTTCGGAAATCCCCAACTTCTCAATCGCGCAACGATTGAGAAGTTGATAATTGACAATTAAGGTATTATATCGATTAAAAACAGTAAACAAATATATGAGTTTTACTAAAATAGACCACTACGAACGAGGTGAGTACCGCGATACTCACCACGACAGCGCACTCTCGGTTACGGATGGCGTTGCCGACCAACCGATTGTAAACCCCTACTTCGTCAAGAAGCGCCGCCGCAAACTCACGACAGATGAGTTTGTCGAGGGTATCTTGGCGGGCAATATCACTATTCTCTCGCAGGCGATAACCCTTATCGAGAGCAACAACCCCGACAACTACGCACAAGCGCAGGAGATTATCGAGCGTTGCTTGCCGTATGCCGGCAAGTCGGTGCGTATCGGCATCACAGGTGTTCCGGGGGCAGGAAAATCGACTTGGATTGAGGCGGTAGGAAATATGGTTACATCGTTGCACCACAAGTTGGCGGTATTGGCGATAGACCCCTCTTCGGAGCGTAGTGGTGGCTCAATCTTGGGCGACAAAACCCGAATGGAGACAATCTGCCACAACCCCGACATCTTTATCCGCCCTTCGCCTTCGGCAGGTTCACTCGGAGGTGTAGCGCGCAAAACTCGCGAAACGGTTGTATTGTGCGAGGCGGCAGGTTTTGATGTGATTTTCATCGAAACCGTAGGCGTTGGTCAATCGGAAACGGCTGTTCATTCGATGGTCGATATGTTCCTCTTGTTGCAGATTTCGGGCGCAGGCGACGAGTTGCAGGGCATCAAGCGAGGCATTATGGAGATGGCAGACCTGATGGTTATCACCAAAGCCGATGGTGAAAACAAAGTTAAGGCGGAGGTTGCACGCCGACAGTTCCAAAATGCGTTGCACCTCTTCCCAACCCCGGAGAGCGATTGGAGAGCGAAGGTCTATACCTGCTCCTCGCTCGAAGGTGTCGGCTTGGAGGAGATTTGGAAAGGTGTGGAGGAGTACCTCGAACACACCAAGGGCAACGGCTACTTCCAGCACCATCGCAACGAGCAGAATAAGTATTGGATGTACGAGAGCATAAACGAAACCTTGAAGAGTCGCTTCTACCTCAACCCCGAAATCGAGAGCCGCATAGCCGATGTCGAGCAGCGCGTTCTCGATGCAAAGCTGAGCTCGTTTATTGCAGCGAAGGAGCTGCTGGACATCTATTTCGACAAGGCGAAATAGATATCCAAATTGACAATTGACGAATTGACAATTGACCTTCGGTCTTCACTGCTCCGCCACGGCATAGTGCAAATACATTTGCCCTCTGCTCTCGGCTTAATCGCAGCGGTGACAATTAAAGGTGTTTATTTTATTATGAAGATAGTAGTATTAACAGGGGCAGGCGTAAGTGCCGATAGCGGTATTCCGACCTATCGCAGTAGCGATGGTTTGTGGGCGAACTACAAAATTGAGGAGGTCTGCACACCCGAAGCGTTGGAGCGTGATAGAGCCAAAGTGATAAACTTCTACAATATGCGCCGTCGTGAGATGGCGGGCAAACAACCAAATGCAGGACATAAGGCGTTGGCGGAGTTGGAGAAATACTTTGATGTAGAGATTATTACGCAGAATATCGACAACCTGCACGAATTGGCTGGCTCGACCAAAATCACCCACCTTCACGGCTAACTTACGAAGTTGCGCGAGGAGAGTGGCGAGAAGTATATAACCGAGATAGGTCTGCGCGACCAAGAGCTTGACGAGAAGGCTCCGAATGGGGAGTTGATGCGCCCACATATCGTCTTTTTCGGCGAGGCGGTGCCGATGTTCGACAAGGCACGCGACATCGTCAAAGAGGCTGATATTTTGATTGTTGTAGGCACTTCGTTGGCGGTCTACCCTGCGGCTTCGTTGGTCGGCTGGGTGAAGAGTAATGATGTACCGATTTATGTTGTGGACCCTGCCGTACCGAAGATTCCATTCCTCCGCAACCGCATCTTCCACACGAAGGAGCGCGCAGCGATAGGTGTGCCAAAACTCGTCGCACAACTAAAAGAGTTTGCAGATATCCGCAAACTCTAATTGAGAATTGACAATTAAAGTTAGTGGGTGACTAAAAATAGAATAGTCACCCACATTTTATTCAGCCTTATTGTACTTGAATGGCTTCTTTTCTTGGCACTATTGTTGCTCTTTTTGGGGGCAAAGGGAGTGGTGGGAAAAGGTAATTATTCTTTATCTTTGATATGTTTACACATCTTTCTGTTATTTTCTGTTTGCACACTACCCGCCCTCCCTTTTTCTTGTCATTAGCTAATTTTAATCCTTAATTTTTAATTCTTAATTAAAAAACTAAAAGTTTTTTGTTATCTTTGTGCGATATTGTGTAGTGATGGCAGATTTCAAGAAGATAAATATCCGCAATAAGCGAGCAACTTTCGACTACGAGATACTCGAAGAGTATATCGCAGGTGTTGTTTTGGTGGGTACCGAGATTAAGTCTATCCGCCTTGGCAAGGCCTCAATGGTCGATTGCTACTGCTACTTCGAGAAGGGTGAATTATGGATTAGGGGCGTGAACATATCCGAGTATGCGTGGGGCACTTGCAACAACCATATCCCCAAGCGCGACCGCAAACTCCTGCTCAACCGTAAGGAGCTCGCGAAGTTGCAACGCTCCTTGCAGGATAAGGGTTTAACTATTGTCGGCTTGCGACTCTTTTTGAATGAGAGAGGTTTGGCAAAGATTGCTATCGGACTTGCGCGAGGTCGCAAGGCGTACGACAAGCGAGAGTACCTCAAAGCGAATGATGCGAAGCGCGAGATGGACAAAGCAATGAAAACCTACAAATAGAGTTGAAAATTGACAATTAGAGGTATTTTATATTTTAATATAGAATCAACAAACAATTCAAAAAAACGACTTGTCGTTTTTACCATAAATTGTCAATTGTCAATTGTCAATTAGAAAAGAGATGGCACTGATTTTAGCAATAGAGACAGGAACCGATATCTGTTCGGTGGCGTTAGTTCGCGATGGCGAACTTGTGGCGTTGCGTGAGAGCGACGAGGAGCGCAATCATGCCAAGAAAATTGCCGTATTTGTCGATGAACTCCTGCGCGAGTGCGGCGTAGCAGCCGATGAGCTCGATGCTGTTGCGGTATCGAAGGGTCCGGGCTCATATACGGGCTTGCGCATTGGCGTATCCTTTGCTAAGGGTTTGTGCTACGGACAGAACATTCCGCTTGTGGCGGTTGGCTCGCTCGATTCGTTGGTCGAAGTGGCACGCGAGGACTACGAGGCGGGAATTATCGATGTTGAGAATTGGAGCGAGGCGACACTCTGCCCAATGATTGATGCTCGCCGTATGGAGGTCTATACGCAGACCTTCAATACTGAGGGCGAGTCGAAGAGCGATGTCGAGGCGAAGATTATTGATGCGGAGAGTTTCTCTGCGGAGCGCAGTTCGGGCAAGCCGTTTGTGATTTTCGGCAGCGGAGCAGCCAAGTGCGCCGAGGTTTTGGAGGGTGCAACACTTATCGAGGTTGTTCCTTCGGCACGCGGTATGGCACGATTGGCAGAGCAGGCTTTTGCCGAGGGCAAAACCGAGGATGTCGCCTACTTCGAGCCGTTCTACCTCAAAGATTTTGTGGTGGGCACTGCAAAGAAGTCGTTGCTCGAAAGGGTAACGGAGATAAGACGAGAGGCGAAAAACAATTAACACAAAATAAAAGTACAAAACTATGTCAGAATTTATCTATCAGGAGCCGCTCCCAATCGAGCGTGACAACACCGAGTATCGTCTTGTGACGAAGGATTATGTGAAGGTCGTTGAGTGTGATGGCCGTAAGATTTTGAAGGTAGACCCTAAGGGTATCGAACTCCTCGCAAAGGAGGCCTACACCGATGTATCGTTCTACCTCCGTTCTTCGCACTTGCAGAAGTTGCGTAATATCTTGGAGGATAAGGAGGCCACCGACAACGACAAGTTCGTAGCATACACAATGTTGATGAACTCGTGCGTAGCTGCCGAGGGCGAGTTGCCAACTTGTCAGGATACAGGTACTGCAATCTGCGTAGCTCACAAGGGCGAGGATGTTTGGACCGGCGCTGACGATGCAGAGTATATCTCGCGTGGTGCTTACGAGACCTACAAGGAGCGCAACCTCCGCTACTCGCAGGTTGTGCCTATCACTATGACCGACGAGCACAATAGCGGCACAAACCTCCCTGCACAGATTGACATCTACGGTGGTCACCCCGGTATGGAGTACGAGTTTCTCTTTATCACCAAGGGTGGTGGCTCGGCAAACAAGACCTTCCTATATCAGCAGACCAAGGCTCTCCTGAATGAGGAGTCGCTCGTTAAGTTCTTCAAAGAGCATATCAAGGACCTCGGTACTTCGGCATGCCCTCCATATCACCTCGCAGTCTGCATCGGTGGTACTTCGGCAGAGATGTGTCTTGCAACCGTGAAGAAGGCTTCGGCTGGCTACCTCGATGAACTCCCAACTTCGGGTAATGAGGGTGGTCGTTGCTTCCGCGATTTGGAGTGGGAGGAGAAGATTCTCAAAATATGTCAGGAGATGGGTATTGGCGCACAGTTTGGTGGTAAGTACCTCGTACACGATGTCCGCGTTATTCGCGCACCTCGTCACGCTGCATCTTGCCCTGTTGCTATTGGCGTAAGTTGCTCGGCAGACCGTAATATCAAGGCAAAGATTACCCCTGAGGGTATCTTCGTGGAGCAGTTGGAGAAGAATCCTGCACGCTTCCTTCCTGCTGAGGCACCTGCAATGTCGCCTGCTGTTGATATTGACCTCGATGAGGGTATGGACAAGGTACGCGAGATTTTGACAAAATATCCAATCAAGACTCGTTTGAATTTGAAGGGTACTCTTATCGTGGCTCGCGATATCGCTCACGCTCGTATCAAGCAGATGCTTGACGAGGGTAAGCCAATGCCTGAGTACTTCAAGAATCACCCTGTATACTACGCAGGTCCTGCAAAGACTCCTGCGGGATACGCTTCGGGCTCGTTTGGTCCTACTACCGCAGGTCGTATGGACCCTTATGTAGACCTCTTCCAGAAGCACGGAGGCTCTATGGTTATGGTAGCGAAGGGTAATCGCTCGAAGGCTGTTACCGATGCTTGCCACGACAATGGTGGTTTCTACCTCGGCTCTATCGGAGGTCCTGCTGCTATCCTCGCTAAAAACTCTATCAAGAGTGTAGAGGTTGTGGACTTCCCTGAACTCGGTATGGAGGCAGTGCGCAAGATTTATGTGGAGAATTTCCCTGCATTCATCATTGTAGATGATAAGGGTAACGATTTCTTTGCAGAGTTCGCACACTAAAAACTAAGATTGTATAGAGTAAATATTTGTAAAGAACGGTGGCCGTAGACAATTTTTTTCTACGGCAACCGTTAAACATATAGAATTAAATAGTTTTAATTCGTAATTTTTAACTCTTAATTCGATAGATTGTGCTTTTCAGAAAGGTACTGACTTTAATTATTGCGCTTTGCTCCGTCTTTGTGGCGTGGGCAGCCGAGGAGGTCTCGTTTTCGGTAAATGCTCCGATGATAGCCTCTGTGGGCGAGCCGTTTCGTGTCGAGTTCGAGCTAAATGCTAAGCCCGACAGCGACTCCTTTGTGCCGCCATCGTTCGAGAATTTCGATGTTGTGGCAGGTCCTTCGGTATCACAGGGCAGCTCGGTGCAGATTATAAATGGCGAGATGACCAAGAGCATCAGCTATGCCATAACCTATGTCCTTCTACCTCAGAAAGCAGGCACCTTTGCTATCGCACCTGCAACGATAGAGGTCAAGCGCAAGAGCTACTCTACACAGCGTACAATGATTGAGGTGCGCAGTGGCGAGCAGGGGGGCAATACGACACAACAAGGCGGCAGTCAAAGCGGCCAAAGTGACTCTGCGGAGAGTAGGGCTAACCGCACAATCGAGAAAGATGACCTGCTCCTGCGACTTGAACTCTCGAAGCGTCAGGTCTATAAGGGAGAGCCTATTCGCGCAATATTGAAGCTCTATACGCGAGTACCTATCGCCGGTTCGGAGTCCTCGAAGATGCCTGCATTCAACGGCTTTTGGTCGCAGCAGGTGGAGATTGAGCAGGGACCTTTCCGCGAGACACTCAATGGCAAGGTATACGACGCCTACAATATTGCCGAGTATCTGCTCTACCCACAGCAGGGAGGGACACTCACCATCGAGCCAGCCGAATTGACCGTGGCGGCTCAGGTGGTAGTGAAGTCAAATCGTGGTTTCGACCCATTCTTCGGCGGTCACGAGGTCTATAATGTACGCCGCGCACTTAAAACACCAGAGGTTAAGGTGCAGGTCAAGGAGTTTCCAGCGGGTGCTCCGACATCGTTTACGGGTGCGGTAGGGCGCTACACTATGTCGCACGCTCTCTCGGCATCGCGTGTGGCAGCAAACTCGGCGGCAAAGTTGCAAATCACAATTTCAGGTACGGGAAATCTTAACTTCATATCGGCTCCGACGCTCTCATTGCCAACATCTTTCGAGTTGTACGATGTCAAGAGCGAGGAGAAGATTGAAAATAGAGCGTCGGGCAGTGTCGGCTATCGTCGCTTCGACTATCCGTTTATTGTGCGCGCTGAGGGTGTGTACGAAATAGCACCTGTCGAGTTCACCTATTTCGACTTGGATAAGAAGAAGTATGTGACTCTTGCCACGCCGCCTTTGAACATCGTTGTTATGCCCGACAAAAACGCGGCAACAGCGACACAACAGCAGGTTGCTGTGGGCATCAAGCGCGAGGATGTACGACTTCTTGGCGAGGATATTCGCTTCATAAAGCTCGGTGCACCAGCGTTACGCTCGGTAGTCGCACCATTTGCACTCTCACCACTCTATTGGAGTGTTGTGCTGTTGATGTTCGTGGTGGCGATAGTGGTATATTTCGTCGTGCGCAAACATATCCGCGACAACCGCAATGTAGTACTCGTCAAGGGTAGACGCGCCAATAAGATGGCGATAAAGCGTTTCCGCATTGCCGAGAAGTATATGCGCGAACAAGACCGCCGAGCCTTCTACGAGGAGATGTTGCGCGCGTTGTGGGGCTATCTTGGCGACAAGTTCAATATCCCTGTGGCAGACCTTACACGCGAAGTCGTACTCTCCGAGCTGGGCAAGCGAGGTGCAACAAATGAGGCAGAAGATATTATCGCCGTTATTACTCGCTGCGAGGAGGCTCAATACTCGCCTGCCACAACCGCAGAGATGAAGAACATCTATGAAGATGGTGTTGAAGCGATATCGAAAATCGAGTCGGCAATCAAAAAGTAGCGAAAGATGAAGAGAATAATTATATCAACGGTTTTACTCTTGATGTCTGTTGTGGCAAGTGCCACTGCACAGACCTCATCAGAGCATTGGGAGGCGGGCAATAAGGCCTATATTGATGGCGACTACGAAAAGGCTATCGAGGAGTATAACTCTATTCTCAATGGTGGCGAGTACTCTATGAAACTGTACTACAACCTCGCCAATGCCTACTTCAAAACAGGCGCAAATGGCAAGGCTATACTCTACTACAACAAGGCTCTACGCATAGCCCCCTCGCAGGAGGATATTCGCCACAATCTCGCCTTAGCAGAGGCGCAAACCAAAGACCGCATTGCGGTAATACCGGAATTTTTCTTAAATCGCTGGTTGCGCACCGTGCGTAACTCAATGAGTTGCACAGCGTGGAGCGTATTATCGCTATTGATGCTTGGTGTAATGTTGGCATTTGGTCTGCTATTTCTGCTGGCATCGCGTATCAGAGTGCGCAAAGTGGGCTTCTATGGTGCATTGTGTGCCTCCGTGTTGTTTGTTGCAACAACCTCGTTCGCAATCTCCTCGCGCAACGATATGCTCTCGCATAGTGAGGCTATCGTAATGGGAACAGCCATATCTATTAAAAGTTCGCCCGACCGTTCAGCAACCGACCTTTTCGTCTTGCACGAGGGCACAAAGGTCGAGGTAGTAACCGAAGTCGATGAGTGGTGCGAGATTGTCATTGCCGATGGCAAAAAAGGTTGGACCGAGCGCAAAAATATAGAGGAGATATAGTAAGTGAGTGGTTTTCAAATTGACAATTGACAATTGACGAATTGACAATTAATGGTATTTGTTATTTAGGCCTGCGGCGCAATTCTGCATTTTGCATTTTGCATTCTCTCGTCTCTCGTCTTTCGTCTCTCGTCTAAAAGAAGAGTTATGTCGAAACTATTGGATAATGTTGTTGGGGAGTTATCTCGACTTCCGGGTATCGGTCGCAGAACGGCTTTGCGCTTAGCAATGCACATACTGCGTATGGATACGGAGGATGTGGTGGCAATGGGCGAGAGTCTTATCGACTTCCGCACCAAGATTTGCCGTTGCGCCAAGTGCAACAACCTCTCCGATACGGAGATTTGCGATGTATGCGCCGACACTTCGCGCGACACCTCGACAGTCTGCGTGGTGGAGCAGGTATCGGATTTGCTTTCGATAGAAAAGACACACCAATATCGTGGCGTGTATAGCGTACTGGGTGGCGTTATTTCGCCTATGCAGGGCATTGCACCATCGGATTTACGCATCGACCTTCTGCTCGACCGTATCGCAATGGGCGAGGTAAAGGAGGTGATAATCGCCATCTCGGCATCGGTCGAGGGCGAGACGACAATGTTCTATCTGATGAACTGCCTGAAACGCTTTCCTCACCTGAAAATCACCACCATAGCACGAGGCATCGGCTTTGGTGACGAGTTGGAATATGTTGATGAACTGACCATTACGCAGGCGTTGATGAATCGCCGCGAGGTCACAAAAAATTAGTATTATGAAGAAGTTATTTACACTATTGATGGTTGCCGCTTTGGCAGTTGGTTGTTGTTCGGCTTGCCGTATGCGAGTGAAGAATGCAAAGCCGTTGGAGGGTACCGTGTGGCACCTTGTAAAGATGGGTGGCGAGAGCCTTACTCTCCCTGCCGACTCATTCAACATCATCTTGAACGAGAATGGTTTGGGCGGTCGTGGTGCCTGCAATAGCCTGCTTGGTCAATACGCTACAGGCGAGAAGATGGCGTTGCAGTTCTCGGCTCTTGGCTCGACAAAGATGCTCTGCCCTGAGAATGAGCCGTTGGAGATGAAGATGTTGCAGGTGTTGTCCGAGACTACACACTACGATATCGACTACGATATGTTGATGTTGATGAAAAATGGCACTATCCTCGCTGTATTCAAGGCGCAGGCTCAGTAACGAGAGATAGGAACTTATCTATAAACGAAATAGGATGTGTCTAAAAGATTGTTAGACACATCCTATTTTGTTAGCATAAATCACCTTGCTATACAGCTTTTACAGCCATTTCTTGTAGCGGAAGTACCCCATCGTCAAACCAGAGGCTAACACCATCAAGCCCAATGCAAAGATGTAGCCCAACGGTAAATCCCAGCCATTTGGCAGGGTGTAAACCCACTCCAACTCAGGCATCACGCGGAAGTTCATACCGTAGATACTTGCCACAAGTGTTGCCGGCAGAAAGACTACGGCTGCCACTGAGAAAATCTTCACGACCTCGTTCTGCTCGATATTGATAAGTCCCAAAGCTGAGTCTTGGATATAGTCCAATCGCTGGAATGAAAAGTCTGTATGCGAGATAAGCGAATTGACATCCTTAATCATCAACTGCAAGCGCGGATAGATATCGTTAGGGAAGCGCTCACTACGCAAAATACCCGACAAAACACGCTGGCGGTCGAAGATATTCTCGCGCAAAATCATCGTGCGCTCCTGCAAGGTGTTGATGCGGTGGATTACAGCCTTATCGATAGAGTCCTCCTTATTGATACCCTTCGAGAGTGCCGAAACTTGACGGCCTACCATCTCGACCAAGTCGGCATCGAAGTCGATACGCACTTCGAGCAACGAGATAAGGATGTGATAACCCGTCGAGAAGCTGCGATAGTTCATCTGCAATCGCTTCTCCGCCTCGCGGAAAGTGCGCATATCGGCCTGACGCACCGAGACCAAAACTCCCTCGTTCGAGAGGATAAACGACACAGGCTCAACCTCGAAACTATCACCCGTAGGGACAAAGAAGTTCGAGTTCGAGATTATGGCGTTCTCGCTCTCGGAGTATTTTGATGTGGACTCAATCTCCTCAACCTGCTGCTTGGTTTGCAGGCTTATCTCCATAAAGTTCTCGACAGCCTTCTGCTCCTTGATTGTAGGCTGCACCATATCTATCCAGAGAATATCATCGTAGCCGAGCTCGTCGAATAGTTCGGTGTCGGCATTGCGGATAATCTTGTTGTATTGCTTCAAGTAAATTGTAATCATCTCTTTTCCTACTTGTTTAGTAAGGTTTAACTTCGATTTATTGACAAGGTGTGTTCGGTAGAAGTTTTATCAAGAGCCCGAACACCGCAGATTACCTTCAACCGGGATTGACCTTCGGCTCAATCTTCAAGCCGTAGTCCCAGAATTTTTTTAAAGCGTTGTGTTTCTGTATATCGAATAAGAAGTCTATATTAGCGGTCAGATATTCGTAGGCATAGTCGCGGTCGGCATAGTCACTTTCGAGAATGGCCTCGTAGATATGCTCCACACCATAGGTAAACGCCGCTTGCAACTCGTCGCGCACATCGTATGCCACGCCCTTACGCGCCACCCATACAGCAAAGGTAAATGGTAGCTTTGTTGCTCTCTGCCACTCCTCGGCAAGGTCGTAGGTGTAGGTAAACTTACCCTCGTTGTCGAAGACCTTGTCGCCAATGAGCAGAAAGGCATCGCCCTCCTTAGCGCTGTCAAGTAGAGAGTAGTCCTCCATTGCCACCCACTCAGGCTCGATGTGCCACAGATTTTTGGCAAGATAGCCACAGAGTTGCACCGAAGTCTTCGAGTGTGCATCGAGATATATGCGCTGCACCTTTTCGATTGGGGTATTGGCCATAACAACCACCGTGCGCACCTTGCCTACTGCACCGATACAGTAGTCGGTAATTATCTCTGCATCAGGCAATGACGGCACCATCGCAACGGGCATAAGCGCGATATCGGCTTTGCCCTCTACGAAGTTCTTGTAACAAGTGGCTGGGGGTGCAAGCAGTAGTTCGGCACCAAGATTAGCGTGGTGTCGAAGTCCATAGATGAACGGTATCGTATTGAGATACGATACGGCTGTTATTTTTGCGTTTACTGCCATCATCCATTGCTTACTACTCTTTTGTTGTCATTATGAAAAGTCGAACTTTATCATCGCAAAGATAAGCAAATTTTATACATAGTGTTCACAAAATGGGTATTTTTTTTAGAAAAAATGCATTTTTCCGCCCTTACACAACCTGCTAATTGTGAGATAATTGTCCAAATAAGAGTCTAACAAGTTTAGAATTTTTTTCGCAAAAGACTTGACAACCCCTATTTTCGTGTTATATATTTGCACCGTCAATCGGCGTCTATCGACACAAGGTTTTCAACAAACAGTTCTTGATTGTTTAAAACCTTATAAACAATCCAAATTGCTGACTGTCCGAAACACTTCTGCTGTTTTCGACAATCACTAACAAAGTATTAACACACTTAACAACATTTTTCAGAGCCTATGAATCGCGCTATTTTGAGCAGTGCGATAGAGGGCGTGGTGTCGAGTTACGGCTACGAGTTCAACCTGAATGACAGCGCGTGCTATCCGACCACTGTCTGCCGCTATCCCGCTGCCTTTATGTCCCAGCCCGAATTTTCGAGTATCGAAGGGCGAAAACATGGTCGAATAACCTACACCATAACGCTGCACCTCGCACAACAGGGGGCAAAACTATCCCCTGCCGAGAGAAACAACCTCCTCGACGAGATGGAGCAACAGATGCTCGACATCTTCACCGAACTCTCCCGCAAGGAGTGTGTCGCAGTGGTCGAGGGGTTGCAAATCAGCCCCACATCGCCCACGATAGACAATCACGGAGCCTTAGCCATAGTAGGTAAGGCAAAAGTTGTAACAATCTTCTAAACGAAATTTAAGATTATGAAAATTACAAAGATTTCTAACGACTTCACGCCACTGCGTCAGGGCATACTCTTCGGCATCGAGACCGAGACGGAGGAGCCGACAGACCTCGTCGTCGAGATTATCAACTCGACAAGTGGCGAGGTGGTGGCAACACAACTGCTGCGAAGCGTCATCGAAGCGCAGGTCAATATTGCTCCATATATTCAGCAATTCTCCGAGCGCACCCCCTCACAGCAATGGCGCTCAACTATTCAGGATGCTCCAATCGCCACCCACCACATCCGCATCGGCGACACCCTGTCGGAGAGCATAAAGACATCGTTCAACACCGAGGTTGTCACGCTGCCATCGCTCGTCAGCACAATGCCCTCCTCGCGTCGTATATCTCGCGACGAGCGCGACGAGTTGTTGCTGATGGTAGGCGCAGGCAAGAGGCTATTGGTCGAGATAGTCACCAGCACAAACGATGGCGATAATCTCCGTCACACTACCGAAACGGGAGTAGCCGTAGTCTCGTTCAATCCGAGTATGTACGACGCGGACTCCACTTATGCCGACATCAAAATCTCGTGCGATGACGAGCTAATTGGCACACTTCACTACGACATCGTACCCTATCTAAATGGCTCACTTCGTTTAGCGTGGCTCTCTGAGTGCGGCTCTATCGAGCGATACACACTCCCTGCCGTAGTCTCAACAAAACGCCAAGCGACGAAGCAGACCATCCGCACACTCGAAGGCAGACGAGTGGTGCGCAGCTCTACCGAGCACCGCATATCGGCAACTTCGCGTTACGAGCCTCGTTCCATAACCGAAGCACTCGCCTATATAGCCTCCTCGCCAAAGGTGTGGCTCGAAGAGGAGGAGGGGTTGAGCGAGGTGGTTGTAACAACATCAACCATCGATAATAACCTCTTCAATGAGCCCGATTGCGTAAATCTCGAACTCTTGGTTTGGCGTAGAGAGGAGGTCTTATGTTAGAGTTGTGGATTGATGGCAGCAGGTGCGACATCGACGCAATACCTCTCATCCCATTCGGCTACGATATCGACAACCTCACCAAAGTCGATGCTAATCGTGCAGGGCGAAGTCTCGAAGTGGAGTTGCCTGCAACCCCCTGCAATAACGCCCTTTTTGGCTCCTCGCAAGACCTCTACGCCACCTCGCGTTTCAATGCCGAACACCATATTGCCACCATAAAGAGGGATGGTGTAGCGATATTTGAGGGTATGGTCTACCTGCGCGAAACAGCCATTCAGGAGGAGGTGGTCAAGGGCTACAAAATCTGCATCAAGGAGGGTGGTGCAGGGTGGATAGAGCAGGTAGCCAAAAACAGACTGCGAGAGCTCGACATCCAATATTCGGGCTCGTTAGACCTCGCAACGATAACAGACTCGTGGGATGGCGAGCAGGCCGTACGCTTTCTGCCAATATATCGCAGAGGGCATCTGCCGAGGTATTCGAGTTCGTCGGCTCTGCCAGTGGAGAGGGTGTTACTGACCGATGACTACCACCCATTTATCTCGGTTGCAGAGATGGTCAAAGCGATGTTTGCCAAGACGGGCTACACCCTACGCAGCAACTTCCTCGACAGCGAATTTGGTCGCTCGCTCTATATGAGTGGCGAGTACACGCGCAGCGATGCATCGTTGGCAAAGAGCCGATGCGACTTCTTTGCTCGTCGTTCTGCTCCAACAACCGCCAAGGCCGACTTTTCGGGTAGAGTCTACGCCTCGGCAGCCTTTGCGACGAGTTCGGTAGGGGCAATTGTCGATACCGCAAATCCCAACGCCTACGACAGCGACGGCGTGCAGATGAGCGAGACCTTCAACACCCTAAACGCCTTCTCGATAGATAGTTATGGCAACGCCTGCTTCACTCCTAAATATGCCGTGAAGGCGGGATTTATGCTCCACATCGAGTATACCACCGACTATAAAATTCTATCGCGCAATGAGTTGCTCGGATTTAATGTAGTGGAGGGAATGGATGGTGTTCGCGTAGATTTTCCTCTTACCAACACCTGCACCGACTACCGCAATTCGGCAACAAAGAGTATGCAATATCGCGCCCTCGTATTCAACCATATCGAGGGGCGAGAGTATCGACTCTCGGCCTATGGGACAGACGATGTAGTCTACAATCTAAGCACTTGGTCGTCGCGCTCACAGTTAGTTACAACACCGAGTCAAGATTTTCGTAGTCTGCAACTATTCTATCGCAGTGGCAACTCCGTATGGCAGGTATATACAGGCGATTGGGCTCTCTACGGCGGATATATCGAGGAGGAGGGCAGAGTGGATGTGGCGCTCGATTTCAGAATACCACCACAGAGCGTACAGGCAGGGGGTAAATTCACATTGGATAAGATTTGGTTTGGAGGGGCCGAACAAGGTATGGAAATTACCATTGGCAACGGAACTACCCTACAACCATACTTCACCGTAGTACCGGGTTATGGTTCAAACCTCACATTTGCCGATATCGCTCCGCGACATCTCAATCAAATCGAGCTTCTGACCGCCATAGGCGAGATGTTCAACCTCGCATTCTACACCGATGAGTTGCATAAAGAGGTACATATCGAGCCATTAGAGGAGTTGTATCACGCGAGCCCCATCATCGATTGGAGCAACCGCGTAGACCTCTCGCAGGTAATAGCCCTATCGGATGCGGGTATCGAGAGGGCGCAAAACCGAGCTTTCTACTATCTTGACAGCGACTTTGCCACCCATAGCTTCAACCTCGAAAACGACACCGTCTTCGGTCGCTGGGAGCATCGCAACCCCCTCTATGGCACAAAAGATAGCACCAAGCTTGTCGGAAACCAGCTTTTTACCACCACACTCAACATCTCCGATGTGGTAAACTCAGCCCCTTCTGCCTCGCTGATACAGGTTGGTGACACCGAGAGTTTCGACTCCGCCCTCGACGAGCCATTTACGCCGCATATTGTCTGCTACAAAGGGTTAAAAGAGTTGCCCGAAGGTGAGTGTTGGGTAACACACGATAGGCTCGACCACTATCCATACGCCACCTTCTCGGATGGCGAAAGCGTAAACCTGTGTTTCGAGGATAGAGATGGCTTGCAGGGGCTCAACCGCTACTATACAGCTCATCTTGCGCGCCTTAGTGAGGGGCAACGGCTCACACTCGACCTCCACCTCGCCACAGCCGAGATAGCATCTCTCTTTACGGCCAATGGTACGAAACCATCATTGCGAACAAGATTTCGCTTCAATATTCAGGGAGAGAGTTCGCTATTTCGTCTTGCAAAGGTGGATAGTTGGGACACCGAAAGAGGCACCGTGCGTTGCACCTTTGAACGAGAGTTAGAGACTATTTAAAAACTACTATGAGATGAAACGAAACGAGAGAAAATTTTTGACCTCACTACTCGACAACATCAAGTCGAAGAGCTCGGTCGAGACCGTAGAGTATATGTGGAATAGAGGTCTGCTCAACCGCACGGCAGTGGAGCGACTCTACATCAGCAACGAGGTTGCAAGGCGTGTACGAGCTGGCGAGACAAAATGTGCTGCAATACGACAGCTATCATCCGAGCTGAACTGCTCGTACGAGAAGGCGCGAACTGCGGTCTATTTCAAGTAACAAAAGAGAACTAATTATGAAGACAGAGATTAAAATTAAAAACGAAGCCTCCCTCTGCACCATCGACATCGAGGGAGTCATAGGCCTCGCGGAGGAGAGTCAATTTGCGGAGAGTTCGCGCAGTGTGGCCACATACGAGCGTTTTCGCGAGGAGCTCGCCAAGATAGAGAATATCGCCGAGAAGGAGATTGTTGTCAATATCCGTTCAACAGGTGGCGATGTGAACGACGCTCTTCTCATCTACGACTGCCTCGTATCGCTCAATGCCAAGATTACCACCCGATGCTACGGATATACGGCCTCGGCAGCTACAATCATCGCACAGGCGGCGAGCGAGGGGTGTCGCGAGATTTCCAACTCGGCACTCTACCTCGTACATATGTCGAGTAGTGTCGTAGAGGGCAACTCCACCGATTTGGCAGAGCGTATCGAGCTGCTGCAAAAGAGTGATGACCGCATCGCCTCGCTCTACGCATTGCGCTCTGGTCGCGAAAAGAGTCAATTCGAGGTGCTGATGGCCGAGAATGGTGGGCGAGGTCGTTGGCTCACTCCCGACGAGACTATCGAGGCAGGACTTGCCGACAAGGTGGTTGGCACAGAGGAGAGCACAAGCAAGCAAACCAATATTGTCGATATGGTCAAGGGGTGGTTCTCCTCGACAAAGGAGCAGGAGGTGCCGACACCGCCCGCCTCGGACATAAACATCCTTCATCTGCCCGACAATCGCATCTGCTCCACATCTGCAATTGCTCTGCGCGAGGGGCAACGCACCGCAGCACCGACAATGACGCTATCGAAGGAGGACCCCTCGCTCGATGGTTCCCCTCAAACATCAAACGCCTTGGCCTATGCCGAGGATGCGCGCAACCTCAATTTCAGATTGCGCTAAACAACAAACAAATTCTAAAAAACTTCTAAAAAAGAGAAACTATGATTATCGAAAATTCAAAAACCTACAATGTAACCGATGTTGAAAACATCTTTTTCCGCCCAACCTTCTGTGGTAAGCCAGCCGAGGAGTTCGGCGTGCGAGTACTCTACAATATGCCGATGCCGACGAAGTGTCCTGTCTTCCGACACAACCACGACATCATCAAAACATTCTCGTCGGGATGGCAGGGTGGCACATCTGCAACTATGGAGCAGATTGAAATCCCATTGGACAAGTTGAAGGCCGAGTCGGCATATTCGGCCGAGAGCTACTTCTCGACCGTCTACGAGCAGTTGCTCAACTCGGCAGATGTCAATATGGGCGACCTTAGTGGCACAGACCTCGAAAAGGCCGAGACCGAGATTTTCCGCCGTTCTTTGGCCGAGAGCGTGTACGCTCACACTTGGTTTGGCGACGCCGATGGCGAGATTTCGGACTACCTCGGCTATTCGGGTTTCATCCGCAGAGTTGTAGATATCAAGGAGAATTATGGCGGAAAGATCGCACTCGACATCTTTGACTCGCCACAGGAGACAACTATTGAAGAGCTCTTGCGCAGCTCGTGGACCAATGCAAACGACGACCTGCGTGCACTCGCTTCGGATGGTCAGTTGGTATTCTTTGTCAGCTCGGATATCTACGACGCATACCAGTTCTTCCTCGACGAAAATGGCTCGTCAAATGCTTATGCCGATGCAGCTAACGGTCGCCCTACATTGAGCTATCACGGCATTCCTCTCGTCGAGGTACCATCGAAGAAGTATAACACCAAGCGAATTAAGTCGTTCTGCATCCTCACCGACCGTCGTAACTTCGTCTTGGCACTCAACACTGCCGACTCGCCAGAGAAGGAGATTCGTATGTGGTACAACCCTGACGAGATGGAAAACCGCCAGCGCGTAGTATTCCTTGCCGGCACTGCGGTTTTGGACAAGAGCATCATCTCAGGATACATGTATGAGCAGGATTTAACATTCCTCTAAAAGATTGTTAAGTATGAGTTCCAATTACAAACCCGTTGGAGGGGTGGAGAGCGTTGCTCTCTACCCCGTCGATGCGGTGGTTGCGGCACTCTTTTCGAGCGATGGATGCGAAGTTACACTCTCCGCCACCCCTATTGAGGTGGAGTTAGTAGACGACCTCTCCTGCTACGAGGAGCTATCCAAATCTAAAAATGGCATTGCCAAAATCACCCACTCCCTCACTCTCGTTGCCGATAGAGCCACAGCCTCGCAATGGCTCGACACGGAGTTTTTGGAGCGTTGCTCTGCGGAGGGTGTTGTGGCGGTAATATCGTTGTGCGATGGCCGTCGTCTACTGGTCGGATACTCTGCCCTATTTGGTAATGAGCAACCTTTACGGCTCGAAAGCCTAACATCAACATCGGGAAGCAGCCTACGAGATAAGCCTACCGTAACGCTACAACTTATATCGCACGACACTGAGTTCTCGCAAGAGATTTTAGAGATTGTTCAAATTTGTTCATAAAATTATCTATAAGCTGTATGGAAAAGAGTAAGACAAAAAGTATAATTTGCAGCACGAGCAATAGTGCCGATACACTCTATGCGCTATCGGCCACAAAGATTGAGAGCAAAGAGTTTTGGCGTTGGGGCGTAGATAACAATATGCCCGAAGCACTCGCCCTACTATCAAGGCGCTCAACGGCGCATCGTCGCATCATCAACGACAAGGCCGACTACATCTCAGGCAAGGGGTTTAATTATGATGCAAGCACTCCGTTGTTAGGGAACATCGTAGAGCGAGCTAACGGCAACAACGAGTCGTTGCGTCAGGTGCTGAACAAACTCGCATTCGACAAATCGCTCTTCGGCAACGCCTTTCTCGAAATCGTTACCGACGAACAAAACTCATTCATCTCGTTCTATCATCAAGATGCATCGCGCTGTCGCGTAGCCAAAGAGTCCAAACACATCTTGTTGCATCACGATTGGGCACATTTTCGTTCGGAGGAGGCTCAGTCGTTGCCCCTCTACCCCACCTTCGAGAAGCAGACCGATGGCACACTACGCTCAATCATTCACTACAAGGATTACGAGCCGATGTTCCACCACTACGGCGTACCGCAATATATTGCCGGTCTGAATGTCTCGGCCATCGCCTACAAGACCGACCGTTGGAACATAGCTCGTCTGGACAACTCGTTCCAGCTCTCAGGCGTAATGATGATTGACAACGCCGTAGATAACGAAAACGACGCGGCAAATCTCGCTCGAATGGCCGAGCAACGCTTTGCCGGTAAGCCCGGACAGGTGATGTTTATCATTCGCGACGAGAGCTCCGACGACAACTCGCGCTTCATCCCTATCGAGTCGCAAAACGATGGCGATTGGAAGGATTTACACGACCAAGCCACAGGAGATATTGTGGTAGCGCACTCGTGGTTCCGTTCATTGAGTGGCTTGGACTACTCGTCAGGTTTTAGTGCCGAGCGTATTCTGCACGAGTACGAGGTGGCACTCAACACCATCATCCTCGGCGAGCAGAGCGAGTTATTGGAGCCTATCTCGCGAGCCATAAGCGAGATTTTGCACATAGACAGCTCCTCACTCGAAATCATCAACCGCCCACCTACGCGCTCGAAGCCTATCTATATGAAGGTCTGGGAGGCACGCAAAGCCGATGGTTTGGATTACGACGAGAGTGATGAGCGACAGCAGTTGTTCTTGTCCGAGATAAGCAAGTACAACCTTAAATCGATTGATTAACACCATGAAAAATCTAATTACAAATGAACAAGTTATTTCGTTGGCTTTTGGCGACGGTGAGTACATCTCGCCGAGCACTGTGCTCGATTCTGACATCGCTGCGGCAGCAGACCGCTATATTCTTCCGGTGGTGGGAGCAGAGCTATATCAAGAGATGCTTAGTGGCTCTCAAAAGGGGCTTCTCAACGACTTTGTCGCACCTGCGCTCGCTATGGCAGTGCGAACAATGATTCAGCCGGCCCTGAATGTGCGCACGGGACAAGGTGGATTGCATATCCCCTCGTCAGCGCGTAGCGACACCTCGATAAAGACCACCACCTTAGCACTGCAAAAATCGCTCTGCCGTCGCCGTCAAGTTCTGTTAAGACGGCTATCAAACCACCTCAGAAATCACCCTTCCGAGTTTCCGAGCTACAAGGCAAACGAGGATGCAATGCAAAAGTGTCGTATCGATGGAGGCTATGTACAGATGTTTTAATGGGGCAATTCTCGCCTTGGCAGCCCTCTTTGCGCCGATAAAGCCCGTAGTTTTGTGTGCGCTATCGTTCATCCTCATCGACTTCGTGACAGGAGTCATCGCCTCTCGTTGTGAGGCAAAGCAGCACGGCGAGGCGTGGTATTTCTCCTCGCACGAGGCGTGGCGCACCATCCGCAAGGCGGGTTTTGTTATGCTCACGATAGGGATGAGCTGGTTGATAGAGAGCTGCATACTCGACTTTATGACACTCAACCTCACCCGCATCATTGCAGGGGCTATTTGCGGAGTGGAGATGTGGTCGTTTTTGGAGAATGCCTCGGTGTTGAGCGATGCAAAGCTCTTTGAGTGGCTTCGCAGATATGTCAAACGCAAAGTCGAGAGGGAGATTGGAGAGTATGAAGATTAGCAGAGGTTTGCGTAACAATAACCCCGGAAATATACGCCTCGGCTCATTTCGCTACAAGGGCGAGAAGGCAAGGAGTAGCGATGCGGCATTTCGACAGTTCGACGCTATCGAGTGGGGCTATCGAGCGATGTTTGTCTTGCTGCACACCTACGCCCGTAAGCACAGATGCCGCACCCTGCGCGAGATGATAAATCGCTACGCCCCACCCATCGAAAATCACACCGAGAGTTATATTCGCCGCGTAGCGTATGCCACACACCTCGCACCCGACGAGGCAATCTCAACCACCGATGGCGCAGTGATGACCGCCGTAGTAGCTGCGATGTCGGAGGTCGAGAATGGCATAACGGCCAACATGGAGGATATTTGGCGTGGTTGGGAGCTATTTATGAAAGATTTTTGCCAAAAATAACTATCTTTGCGATAGTTATTGAGTACAACTATGTTGGCAAGATTTAGACAACTGATATCAAAGATGCCTATGGCAGTGGTCGTTATACCATTTGCCATGGGCATCTTTTTTGCCAATATGGTCATCGCTCCCGTATGGTCGTTACTCCTCGCAACGGTGGTTTCGTTGGTCGGAGTAATTGCGCTCACAAAGTGGTGGCAAAATATAGCACTCTTTACGATGCTCTTCTCGGTTGGGGCATTATTGCACTCGCTCTCCTATCGCGACGATATAACCTACAACAATCCTGTTGAGATGTTGCTGACCGTCGAGAGTTCATCGGTCGTACGCGAGGGTTACACCTCGGCCGAAGCGCGCATTGAGGCGAGTGCCGACAACTCGCTTTCGGGGTGCAATGTGGTGGTGTGGGGCGACTCTCTGACAAAGTTCCGCGCTGGCGACCGTCTACTCCTTACAACCACCATTCGACCTTTCCGTGCCGAGCGTAAAGAGTATGCCGAGCTGATGCACCATCGTGGCTTTATAGGCTCTATTTCAGTCGGCAGCAACACACTCTACAACTACTTCCCAACGGAGCACGAGTCGCTCCACGACCGAGCTGTTGCACGACTGCAAGGAGCGATGGCGGAGGGTGATGCACGAGCCGTAGTCTTGGCAATGACAACGGGCGAACGCAGTGAGATTTCGAGCGAATTGCGTCAAAACTATGCGGCAAGCGGAGCGTCGCACCTTCTCGCCGTATCGGGCTTGCACATAGGCATAGCCTTTATGTTGATAAACTTCCTGCTCCTTCCGTTGGTGTTGCTGCGCTACGGAAATGTTTGGCGTTCGGTGGGGGCAGTAGCTCTGATTTGGCTCTATGTATGGCTGTGCGGTATGTCACCAAGCGCCGTTCGAGCTGCCATTATGTTCTCGTTGTTGCAATTCTCGCTCTCCTCGATGCGCGAATATATGAGCATCAATATCTTGGCAGGTACGGCATTCATAATGTTGGCCTTCAACTCGCACCTGCTATTCGACATCTCGTTTCAGCTCTCATTTATCGCTGTTGCAGGCATAGTGGTATGGGCTGTACCTCTCTATCGGCTCTGCTCAACACGATTTAAGGCCGTGAACTCTTTTATCGGAGTTATGTTTGTCGGTATCGCCTCGACCTTGGCGACACTGCCCCTTGTGGCAAATAGCTTCTCGGTCGTGTCGCTTGTCGGCATCTTGATAAATCCCGTAGTAATTCTGTTGGCCAACATCGTGGTTTTGGTGGGTGTTGTGGCTATGGCTCTACCATTTACAGCTATCATAGCTGAGTATGCCGCCGCGTGGCAGAATAGGGTTGTAGAGTGGGCAGCAACACTACCCTACGGACACTTCACAATCTCGCTACCCGAATGGGCAATGTGGCTGATATATGGGGTATTATTTGTCGTAACCCTTCTGCTGTGGCTGCTGCCAAGGCGAGAGAAAGAGCCAAAAATTGAGGATAATTTGTAACTTTGCACTATGTTTAGCAGTGAGGAGATAGAGATATTGTGCCGCGAGGAGGTACAGAAAGCGATAGAGGAGAATATTGGTCGTAAGCCGACAGATATTGCTCTCGATAGGCGCGTTCCATACGCCTCGATGGTTGCCACGCAGGTCAAAAACCTGCAAAAGGCTCGCACTAAACTACCCTCCTACTATGCTGCACGGGCGATTGTGCCAACTCTCGCCTACGAGCAGTCGTCGAGCGAGGAGTGCGCTGAGCGCAAGCGACTTTCGGGCGATAGTGTCTTGGATTTGACTTGCGGCTTGGGGGTTGATACTCTCGCCCTATCGAGACGCTTTCGCAGAGTTGTAACCATCGAGCGCAACGAGGGCGTAGCGGCCGTAGCACGCGAGAATTTCAGACGGCTTGGAGCCGACAATATTGAGGTTATTTGCGCCTCGGCTGAGGAGTATCTTGCAGGCTGCACCGACCACTTCGACTGGTGCTTTTCGGACCCCGACCGCCGAGGAGCTAAGGGTGAAAAACTGGTGCGATTGGAGGATTGTTCTCCCGATGTGGTGGCTCTTATGCCGACCTTGCAGAGGGTTGCAGAGCGAATTTGTGTAAAGTGTTCTCCGTTGTTTGATGTCGATGAGGCATTTCGACTCTTTGGCAACTGCTCGGTGGAGTGTGTATCGCTTGGAGGCGAAGCAAAGGAGGTAAATATCTATATTGACGGCTCGGAGGGGAAAAGGCTCACGGCCATAGCGGTCGGCATTAGCGAATTTTCGTGCAGCATAGAGGAGAGAAACGGTATGCAATGGAGTTGCACACCCTCGGATTTCACTCATTATCGCTACATCACCCTGCCCGATGTGTCGTTGCAACACGCGCGTATGGTCGCTGCGGCATTTAACGGCAAGTGCGATGTCTGGTCAAACAATGGCGTAGCACTTTCGGAGCAGCAGCCAGACGGAGCTTTGGGGCGAACTTTCGAGATTGAGGCAATATACAATATTGACAATTCGTTTAAGCGAGTGATTAAGGGTGCGAAGGCGGAGATATATCGCCGCGACTTCCCACTCTCAAATGCTGAGATTTGCAAGCGTTATCGCTGCTCGGAGGGTGGAGCCGAGAAGTGGTGCTTTACAACCATTGGAACAAATTTGTTGGCAATAAAATTCAACTAAAAATATGAAAGTAGTGGTCGTAGGTAGTGGAAATGTGGCTGAAAGCCTTGCTCAGGCGATAGCCGAAGCAGAGGGCTTGGAGCTTGTGCAGCTCTTTGCCCGCAACGAGGAGCGTGGGCGTAAGGTGGCAGAGTTGGCGCATACGGAGTGGAGCAACACCTCGCTTGCAGAGGCTGACTTGTACCTTATCTCGGTGAGCGACAATGCCGTAGATGGGTGTGCAAAGAGTTTGCATATACCCGAAGATGCCGTTATCGCGCACACCGCAGGGTGCTGTTCGATTGACACACTTGCACCGCACACACATCGTGCCGTATTCTACCCATTCCAGACCTTTTCGATAGGTCGCAAGGTCGATTTCACGAAGGGTTACATCTTCTTGGAGGGAGCAACCGACCACGCATTACAGACCGTTAGAGAGGCGGCGCATCGCCTAACCTCGAAGGTGGAGTTGGCCGATAGCGCACGCCGTGCCGTGATACATCTGTCGGGAGTCTTTGCCTGCAACTTTGCCAATGCGATGTATGCCAATGCTGCCGAGGTGTTGGCAAGTGCGGGATTGCCTTTCGATATTGTTGCCCCCGTAATTGCGGAGACAGCACAAAAGGCGATAGAGATATTAAACCCTGCCGCAACGCAGACAGGTCCTGCACGCCGCGGTGATACGCAAACCCTCGACCGCCACCGCGCAATGTTGGCCGACAAGCCACGAACACAAGAGATTTATGACAAAATAAGCGAAGATATATGCGAGAGAACAAAAATTTCAAAGAGCTATTAGCCGATGTCGAGGCCATTCTGCTCGATGTCGATGGCGTGATGACCGATGGCGGTATCATACCGTTGGCTGATGGCGACTTCATCCGTAAATACAACGCCAAAGATGGCTATGCTATGGCATATGCCGTGAAGCACAACTTCAATATAGGTGTTATTTCGGGCGGTTTTGGCAAGACCTTAGAGAGTCGTATGAACCGCCTCGGCATCAAATATCAATATCTTGGTTGTATGGATAAGATTGCTGCCATCAACGACTTTATCGCTAAGACGGGCATCGCGCGCGAAAATATCCTCTATATGGGCGATGATATTCCCGACTTGGAGGTTTTGCGCTATGTGGGCATTCCCGTTGCGCCGGCTGATGCTTGTAGCGAGGTGTTGCAGAGTGCAATATATATCTCCGAGCGCAAGGGCGGCGATGGTGCCGTACGCGATATTATCGAGCAGGTGCTGCGTGTAAAAGGTGTGTGGGCACTGGACTCGAAGGGTGTTATTGCCGACGACTCGAACGAGGTCGCTTCGCGATAGAGAATGGAGGAGCACAACAAGGATATGCAGGAGATAGAGCGAAAATACCTGATTGACAACGAGTCGTGGCGCAAGGATGTGGTGCGTTCGATGCGCATTGCACAGGGTTACTTGTGCAGTCGCCGCGTTACGGCGCGTGTGCGAATGTGCGATGACAGAGGCATCTTGACAATTAAGGGCAAGAGCCGCGATGGTGGACTGAGTCGCTTCGAGTGGGAGCGCGAAATTCCACACAAGGTGGCAGAGCATCTGTTGCAACGCTGCAAGGGTGTGGTGGATAAGGTACGCCACATTGTCGAGTACGAGGGGCATACCTTCGAGGTCGATGAGTTCAAGGGTGACAACGAGGGTTTAATTATCGCCGAGGTGGAGCTGTCGAGCCGTAGCGAGATAGTCGCACTCCCGCCGTGGTGTGGCGATGAGGTTACGGGTGTGCGATGCTTCTACAACTCCTTCCTATCGAAACACCCCTTCCGCAGTTGGAGATAAGAGATGGGGCTGCTCAACTTTTTCAATTGAGCAACCCCATTTCATATAGAACACTTATCACTTATCACTAATCAATATAGTCTCCTACCTTCTGGTAGATAAAGTTGGCCATAACCTCCATACCTGCCTCGCTTGGGTGGCAAGTACTTGCATATTTTGGAATAACAGTGAAACTCTCATAAGGTGAAATATCCTGCAAATCCACACATTTGTATCCATACTTAGTTTCGTAGTGCGCCGCCATCTTCAACATCGCCTGACGCGAGCCTGACGGAATCCAGTCACCGATAATCATCACGACCTTAGCCGATGGATATCTGTGGTGCATCATAGTAAGCAACTTCACACAAGCCTCAACAAACGATCTGTCGTTAAGAGCCTTCGACTCCTCATAAGAGGTAGTTGCATCCGCGATATCGAACACAGCCTTCAACTCCGCATCAGTAGGGCAAGCCTTTGCATCCCAATTTGAGTCATCATACTCAGGGTATCCAGGGTAGATAGCAATAGCCTTCTTTCGAACATCGTTTGTGCCGCCGTGGAACAAGATGACATCAGGATTACCCATACCATGGTCAATAAATCGTTGCACAAAGCAGTTTTTTCCTGCGGTAGCTCCCGATGTTACTGATGGTATACGAGCTACACACGAGCCACTCCATGCGATATTCTTCTCGAATACTCCATTGCTCATATACTTATATATAAGCTTATACCAATAGGTATGCACCGCCGAAGTTACATCGCCATCGCTCTTTGGATAGTATGCCGAGAAACCCGAAGGAATCCAACCGCTAAATGTACTAATCGAGTCGCCAATAATGCTGACGCGAGTCTTGCTTGCAAACGACACGGTAGCTGTATTGGCCGGTGCGGAGGTAGGAACCGGATAGTTGCCAGCACCTGCCACCCAGCTGCCACCTGCAGAGGTCAGCTTGCCAAGCAGTGTACCATTGGTCATCTCCGAGATAGCAAGAGCCTCGGTGTTGGTATAAGTTGGGCCATTAGAATTATTTACACCTTTTGTACCTGTTAAGTAGTAGCAGTTTGTGTAAGATGTTGTAGTGTGGCTTGTACCGAAGAGGTTACCCCACTTCTTAATTGCAGACTCAGCCACCGGCGTACCATCAATAAGCACATCGGCACTATCGAGGTTGGTGTAGCAACGCTCGTATTTCGAATATTTAGCATAGCCGGCTATTCCACCATATCCTCCTTGCGTTGCAGTTGTCAATCCTTTAAAGCCGACCATACCTCTTACCAATGCAGCACAATCCGTGAACTGCACATTGGTACTATTATTCTGATTACAACAACCTACCAAGCCTCCGACACAGCTATATTCATATGTATTCTCATAGTTTGCAGTGAGATGGCCGATAAACAATGAGTTAGAGAATGTTACAGGATTAGAAACACTCGTAGCTTCGACACAACCCGCCAATCCACCAACATAGAGATTTCCTCTGGCATCGGCATAGCTGGCACTATTCTTGACCTCTATTTTAGTGCCTTTACCTGATGCGGTCTGGGCAATTCCAATAAGACCGCCTATACCTTTCCAGTTACCATTACTATCTCTTGATGCTTCATTGTTGTATCCACCTTGAATATAGGCATAGCTCGAAACAAGGCATTTGTCCATGATAATACTCTGCACACGACCTGCAATACCTCCGACATGGTAGTATTTACATATAACATTTCCCTCCATCGTACACTCCGAGATATTAACATCGAATGCAGCAAGGGATGTTATACCACCACAATGATTCATTTCGCAGTAGATTCTTGAAGTCTTATCGATCTTACACTTCTCAATCTTTCCACCCTCGGAAACGGCAGTGATACCACCTGCATATTGACCAGCCGAGGCATTTACCTCGCCAATAAACGAAGAGTTCGAGATTGTTGTGTTCTTCGCAAAACCAACAAGACCACCTACGACAGCACAGCTGGAAGAGCTGACTCCATGATCTGCCTTAAAATCAGTACAGCAGGCCGACTTGATAGTAGCTGCAACAGAGCAGTTGTCGATTGTTGTACTCTCTGCATAACCGACAAGACCTCCTGTATGAAGTTGAGTCGTTGAGGTTATATTTACCTTCTCGTGGGTAATCTTAATATTCTTAATTGTCGCATTTTCAGCCCTTCCGAACAGGCCTGTCGGAGTTCCGCCCTTAGGTGTTACGGTCAAGTTCGAGAGAGTGTAATTTCCTCCATCAAACACACCTGAGAACGGAGTGATAGGAGAAACAGACATTCCCGACATATCAATATTGTTTGCCACAGCATAGTGTGCCGTTTTGAAGTCTATTGTTGTATCGGACGATGTCAATGTTCCATTACACAAACCGGCAAGTTTTACAACATCGGCAACTTTCTTAATCAAGAACGGCGAAGCTGCTGTACCCTCACCTTCGAACATCGAAACAGGTTGCGAACTAACAAAGTCAGAACGATCCTTTACACGACAACGAACATTAAAGCCTTGACCGAGCAATGAATATGTCTGATATCCTGTATCAAGTGTTGGAGTATTGGAGTGGCCATAGAAACGCCAAACTACAAGCTGGCCATTATCCTTGTTTGTAGGCACTAACCAGAGGTTGAAGTAGTTACCCGACGAACGAAGCGCGCCTTTATCGGTACGAAATCCCGATTCCGGAATATAGACCAAAGCCTCACTAATAGGACACTGGTAGTAGTGACCATATGTATTCTCATAATTCGAGCCATATCCAACACGATTATAGGTTACCTCTCCGATATAATCTCTTGCCGAGAGGCCCTCCTCGACAACATATCCCGGAGGACATGGGTCGTTGTCAGACTTCTTGTCCACTACATCCGCATTTTTAGAGTACCACAAATTCATACCTTGACTGTATGGATTGTGTGGCGAAGCGTACCAAGTATATTGTTTGCTGTTAGCAGTCGTGGTGATAGTAGCACCTGTCTTATCTGTATAATATACAATAAAGTAGGTATTAGGATAGGTCAATGCCACACTCTGATTGTAGGCCGTATTCGACAAAACAAAGCCTTGCACCTGCGCATTAAATCCATACATCACATCGTATTTCGATGGATTGCTGAATGCAGGACTCTCCTCGGCGGTATCCTTGATATTTCTCTGGCGAGGGAATGGCGTAGGACGACCATACTGATATTGCAAACCTATTGCATCTGTTGCATCGCTTGCCGATATTGCAACAGCCTCAGCCACAGTTGTCGGGGTGTAGGTAGCTCCAATATTTCGGTCGAGAATACCACACACTGTTCCATCATCCACCTCACTTACAGCAATGGTATTTGGACCATCGGTACACCAAATATGCCACGACCAAAGGACATTGTGGTTTGCATCCATAACAGCCACCAACGCATTACCTTCGAGGTTCGAGCCGCCATACTTGAACGACACCTTACCTGTCGAGGCATCGTAGTTTACATTGGTAACAAGCTCCTTGTGCTCGCTCCATACAAGGTGAGCGTATGCAGCACCCGAGAGGGTTGCTGTGCTATTAATCTTGCGAGCAGGGAAAGAGAAATATCCCACATCATTGCTCTGCGACACAACATAGCAGTTTGCCACCTCCTTAGCACTCAAATCGGTAATAGTGGCGTGAGCCAACTTATCCACATCGATAGCTGCCAACGGGCGAATCTTTGCACGATTTACGGTGATAGCATTTTTCGATGTGATAGAGTATGAGCCCTTATTGGTCTGCACGCAGATAGTGAGATTTTCGTATGTGCGCGGAGGAACGACAAAGTAGAACGATGTAGCCTCACCACTCAACTGAACATCCTCACAAGCGGCATACACCCAGTTAAAGGTGGAGGTTGAAGTTTTACCCATCGTAATCTTCGGCTCGTCAGGATTTGAGACATCGAGTGTTCCCAAACCCGAAAGCGCATCCCAACTCTTTGTATTGCTACGCAAGGCGATATGCTTAACCACCTGCGAACCTGTAAGCTTAACCTCAATATATCCACATAGGTGCTTAAATGGAAGTGTCTCGCCCGATAGGTGTGCCACCATTGTATTCTGTTCATCGTCAAATACACGCTTCGAGCCGTCGAGTGTTACGGTCGATACGAGCGAGTGACTCAACTTCTTGGTATCGACATTGAACGACTGCGACGCATTGTAAGGATAGATAGCATACTTGGTGTCGGTAGGCACCGAAAACATAGCAGACGAGCCATCAATCGACACCGCAGCACACTCGGTGATAGTGCCATCGCTCGACACAGCACCGATAGTATCGCCCTCGCTCCACACAACTTTACCGTTGCCATCGTCAACAAGTGTCGCGCGCGATTTTTTGCCCTCGGCTGGGGCATCAAACTCCAAGGCTGCCGTAACAGTCATAAACTCTTTGTCCGAGCCATTCACCAAGCCGACGCTCTCGTCAGTTGTAAGGTCCTCGGTACAGCCAATTGCCAACATTGCCGCTGACAAAGCCAATATTAGGTAGTAGTAGATATTTTTCATAATTTCTCTAATTTTAGTGTTAAAACTCAACTTCTTCGTCTTTATACACATTTTCGGTATTTCCCGACAATTGAAAACCCCTTTCGACATCAACAAAGAGAAGCCCAACACTTGGCTTTTCGTAGTTTTGGTTTGCAATTTTGTTAATTTTCATAATTGTTATAAGTTTTAAGATTGCTCTGATTAATTACTAAAACAACAATACACAAAGATAAATATTTTTTCATTATGTATCAAATAATAAACATCTTTTTGCTATTTTCATTTCTAAATTGCCGCGGAGAGACGCCCTCCACCCGACGAAAGGCGGTGGAAAACTGCCCTACATTTTCAAAACCCAATATATATGCAATATTGGCAATAGGAATACTCTCCGAAACAAGCAACTCCTTGGCGCGGCTCATCAGCAGTCGCGTTATGTGTTGAGCAGGCGATACTCCCATAAGTCGTTTAAAATTCTGTCTAAACCACGAATACCCCACACCGAGTTCTCGTGCAACATCCTCGACTTGCAGGTTGTGGTTTGCGCGCTCGCGCATTATCTGTCGCGCCTCGTTGATAATCTCCTCAGCACGCCCCACCTCAGCACCTCGATTTCTCTCCTTGTAGAGTATATGCCCAAGCATATGTATCACTATGCCCGACACAAGCTGCTGACAAGCAATATTCTCCTTATCGGCAAGACGAATGGCATCGCGATAGAGTGCCATAAGAGTATTGCTTAGGCCTATTTTCACCAATGGCTCTTTTGGCGAGAAGTAACCAGCGGCCTCCATCCTTTGAGCCATCTCGCCCTTGAAGCCAATCCAATACTCGCCCCACCCCAACTCCTTATCGGGAGCGTAGCTGTGCCACTCGTGCGGAAATATCAATATCACCGTACCCGCCTCTACACGCTGACGAGGCAACGACTGCGACTCAAAAAAGCCGCCACCTTCGACAATATATACCAACTGATACTCGGCGAGAATTCGGCCATTTTGCGACTTAAAATTATAGGTTGTCGGGTGCGACATTGCAGGATAATTCGCATTTGGCTCTATATGTTGCATACCAACCGTCGTAACCACCATACCCCACGACTCATCGTGCACTCCAATTGTAAGATATTTCAAAGAATTACTAACAATCTCTGCCATTTATGTCAAATTTGAAAAGTTTATTGTCATTTTTGTAACCCAAAGTTAATAAATTTATGATTACTTTTGCAATAGAATACTATTTTTTTGTCACAAATTATGAAGAATTACAACTTTTTAGCATTCGATTTAGGAGCTACAAGTGGTCGTACCGTACTTGGAACGCTATGCAATGACAAAATTGAAATAAAGGAGCTAACCCGTTTTCCGAACTCCATTGTCGAGGTAAACGGAAAGTTCTTTTGGAACCTTCTGGGACTCTATGAGAGCCTGAAAGAGGGGCTCGCAGCGTGTGCTAAGGAGGGCATCACACCCGACTCGATAGGCATCGACACTTGGGGCGTTGATGTTGTGCCTATCGGCAAGGATGGCTCGATACTCGGTATGCCACGCGCCTACCGCGACCCATACACCGACGGTGCACCCGAAAAGTATTTCGAGATTGTTTCACGCAAAGAGGTCTACGACAAGACAGGTATTCAGGTGATGAACTTCAACACCCTCTACCAGATTTATGCTGCCGTGCAGGAGGGCTACACCCCTATCACGCAGGCCGCATATCTGCTCTTTATGCCGGATGCCTTGTCGTATATGCTCACTGGCAAGCAGGTGTGCGAGTACACCATCGCCTCCACCTCGCAGATACTAAACCCTCGCACCAAGGATTGGGAGGCTGCACTCTTAAAGGCCGCAGGTGCAAAGGATGATATCTTACCAAAACCTATCTTCCCCGGTGCGATTGTCGGCGAGCTGAATAGCGCATTGGCCGAGGAGTGCCGCATTGGTCGCGTACCTGTGGTTGCCGTTGCAGGACACGACACCGCTTCGGCCGTAGCAGCTGTACCTGCCGAGAACGAGCGATTTGCCTACCTCTCTTCGGGCACTTGGTCGTTGATGGGTATCGAGACGCGTGAGCCTATAATCACCGAGGAGTCGTTCCGTCACAACTTTACAAATGAGGGCGGTGTTGATGGCACAACCCGCTTCTTGAAAAATATCTGCGGAATGTGGATATTGGAGCAGTGTCGCAAAGAGTGGGAGCGCGAGGGCAAAGACTATACCTACCCAGAGATTGTCGAGATGGCAAACTCGGCAGAGCCGTTTGTCAGCTTCATCAACCCCGACGATGCGTCGTTTGCCAATCCACAGTCGATGTTGCGCGCTATCGAGGCCTTCTGCATTCGCACAGGACAGAGACCTCCGCAGAGCGACAAGCAGATTGTGCGCACCATATTCGAGAGCTTGGCTCTTCGCTACCGCGAGGTGTTGGAGATATTGGAGAGTATGTCGCCATTTGCAATCGATGTATTGCACATCATTGGCGGCGGCTCGAAGAATGCACTACTCAACCAATTCACCGCCAACGCCATTGGCAAGCGCGTGGTAGCAGGCCCATCGGAGGCTACGGCTATTGGCAATATTATGATGCAGGCGGTAGGCGCAGGAGTTATCAGTTCACTTGCCGAGGCTCGCACAATCATCCGCGCATCGGTTGATACGGAGGAGTTCACACCCCAAAATAGTGATGAATGGAACACAGCATATAAGAGATTTCAAAACATAAAATAACACAAAAACTATTAAAACTATGAACGAAGCAAGAATTAAGCAGGCTTATGATATCGCCGTTGAGCGATATGCCGAATTAGGTATTGATGTAGAGAAGGTACTCGAAAAGTTGCAGAAGGTCGAGATTTCGATGCACTGCTGGCAGGCAGACGATGTAAATGGTTTCGAGTCGTCGGGCGATTTGACAGGTGGTATTCAGACCACAGGTAACTATCCGGGCAAGGCTCGCAATATCGAGGAGTTGCGTGCCGACATTTTGAAGGCATCATCACTTATCCCCGGTCGTCAGCGACTCAACCTACACGAGATTTATGGCGACTTCGGTGGCAAGTTCGTAGACCGCGATGAGGTGGAGCCAAAGCACTTCGAGAGTTGGATGCAGTGGGGCGCAGAGAATGGTATGAAGCTCGACTTCAACACCACCTCTTTCTCGCACCCTAAGTCGGGTGACCTCTCGCTCTCAAATCCCGACAAGGCTATCCGCGACTTCTGGATTGAGCACTCGAAGCGTTGCCGCGCTATCGCTGAGGAGATGGGCCGTCGTCAGGGAGACCCTTGTATTATGAACTTGTGGGTACACGACGGTAGCAAGGATATCACTGTAAATCGTATGAAGTATCGCGAGTTGTTGAAGGATTCGCTCGACCAAATCTTCGCACAGAAGTACGACAATATGAAGGATTGCATCGAGTCGAAGGTATTTGGTATCGGCTTGGAGAGCTACACCGTAGGCTCTAACGACTTCTATATCGGCTATGGCGCAAAGAACAACAAGATTGTAACCCTCGACACAGGTCACTTCCACCCAACCGAGAGCGTTGCCGACAAGTTATCGTCGTTGTTGCTCTATGTTCCAGAGGTGATGCTCCATGTGAGCCGCCCTGTTCGTTGGGACTCCGACCATGTAACCATTATGAACGACGAGACACTCGACTTGATGCAGGAGATTGTTCGCTGCGACGCACTCGACCGCGTACATATCGGTCTCGACTACTTCGACGCTTCGATTAACCGCCTTGGTGCATACATAATAGGTACACGCGCGACGCAGAAGTGCTTGTTGCGTGCAATGTTGGAGCCTCTTGCGCAGCTTCGCGAGTACGAGGCAAACGGTCAAGGCTTCGAGCGTTTGGCACTCTTGGAGGAGGCGAAGGCTCTCCCTTGGAATGCCGTATGGGATATGTTCTGCTTACGCAACAATGTCCCTGTCGGCGAAGCATTTATCGCTGATGTGCAGCAGTATGAGAAAGATGTAACCTCTAAACGCTAATTGATTATGTATCGTATAGTTCTTAATGAGACCTCCTATTTTGGAGCAGGTTGTCGCTCGGTAATTGCCGACGAGGTGGCAAAAAGAGGTTTTAAGAAGGCCTTTTTCGTAACCGACAAGGACCTTATCAAGTTCGGTGTTGCCGAGAAGATTGAGGAGGTTTTGAAGGGTGCAAATATCCCTTACGAGATTTATAGCGATGTGAAGGCTAACCCAACCATCGGAAATGTTCAGCGTGGTGTTGAGGCTTACAAGGCTTCGGGCGCAGACTTTATCATAGCTTTGGGTGGTGGCTCTTCGATTGATACTGCGAAGGCTGTGGGTATTATCGTAAACAACCCTGAGTTTGCAGATGTTCGCTCATTGGAGGGTGTAGCTCCTACAAAGCACCGTGCAGTACCTACATTTGCCATCCCTACTACCGCAGGAACAGCAGCAGAGGTGACCATCAACTATGTTATCACCGATGAGGAGGCTAAGAAGAAGATGGTGTGCGTAGACCCTAACGATATTCCGATGTGTTCGATTATCGACTGTGAGTTGATGTACTCGATGCCGAAGGGATTGACTGCGGCAACGGGTATGGATGCGCTGACTCACGCTATCGAGAGTTTCATTACTCCTGGTGCGTGGACTATGAGCGATATGTTTGAGTATAAGGCTATCGAGTTGGTGGCAAAGCACCTTCGCAATGCCGTAGAGAATGGCAAAGATGAGGTTGCTCGTTCGGGTATGGCCGAGGCGCAATATATCGCAGGTATGGGCTTCTCGAATGTAGGTTTGGGCATCGTTCACTCGATGGCTCACCCACTCGGAGCATTCTACGATACTCCGCACGGTGTAGCAAATGCACTGCTCTTGCCGTATGTTATGGAGTACAATGCCGACTCTCCATCGCGTGCCAAGTATCTCGACATAGCAAAGGCGATGGGCGTAGATACTGAGGGTATGAGCGTGGATGAGGGTGTTAAGGCTGCTATCGATGCAGTTCGTGCGCTCTCGTTGAGCATCGGCATACCGCAGCACTTGTGCGAAATCGGCGTACAGAAGGAGGATATTCCGGAGTTGGCCGTAGCTGCATTCAACGATGTCTGCACAGGCGGTAACCCTCGCCCTACTTCGGTTGAGGATATAGCAAAATTGTATGAAATCGCTTACGAATAACTTTTGAATTATGGATATTTTAATCGGTCTTTTGATTATAGCGGTGGGTGCATTCTGCCAATCGAGCAGCTATGTGCCTATCAACAAGATTAAGTCGTGGAGCTGGGAGTCGTATTGGCTCGTGCAGGGCCTGTTTGCGTGGCTCGTATTCCCAATCTTGGGAGCGTTGTTGGCTGTTCCTGAGGGACACAGCTTGTGCGAGTTGGTAAATGCCGACAACAGCTTCAATATCTCGATGACCATCCTCTTTGGCATATTGTGGGGTGTGGGAGGCTTGACCTTCGGACTCTCGATGCGCTATCTTGGCGTGGCTCTCGGTCAGAGCATCGCTCTCGGAACTTGTGCCGCAGGTGGTACTCTCTTGGGCCCCGTATTGCTCAACGCCTTCTTCCCTGATATGGGGGCGTTGGAGTCGCTCACCTTTGCAGTTATTTCGGGCGTTGTTGTAACATTGCTCGGCATCGCAATTATCGGCATTGCCGGAATGATGAAGGCAAACTCACTTCCAGAGGAGGAGAAGAGGGCGGCAGTTAAGGATTTCAACTTCCCGAAGGGTATCGCCATCGCACTGTTGGCAGGCGTTATGAGTGGTTGCTTCAATGTAGGTTTGGAATTCGGCAAGGATATCAACTTTGGCGAACTGACACCTGCAATGTATAAGACCTTGCCTGCAACACTGCTCGTAACCTTGGGCGGTTTCCTTACAAATGCGGTATACTGCCTCTATCAAAACTTCAAGAATAAGAGTTTCAGCGACTACACGCAGGGTAAGTTGTGGGGTAACAACCTCCTCTTCTGCGCCTTGGCAGGAGCGTTGTGGTACAGCCAATTCTTCGGATTGAGTCTTGGCAAGGGTTTCCTCACCGAGTCGCCAACGCTTATGACCTTGTCGTTCTGTATCTTGATGGCGTTGAATGTTACATTTGCAAACCTCTGGGGTATAATACTTAAAGAGTGGAAAGGCTGCTCGAAGAAGACCATTGCTGTACTCGTGTTGGGTATTGTGGTTTTGGTATTGAGCTCTTTCCTCCCTGAATTATTAAAATAAGGTATAAAAGTTATGAAATCGATATTGGAAAATCGCCCTGCCCTCGCAGCCGAGGTTGAGAAGGTCGCCGAGGTAGCTGGCTACCTCTGGCAGAAGGGTTGGGCAGAGCGTAATGGTGGTAATATCACCATCAACATCACCGACTGCGTAGATGACGAGATACGAACAATGCCTGCAATTAGCGAGGTCTACCCTATCGGCACAGTATTGCCAAATTTGAAGGGTTGCTACTTCTACTGCAAGGGCACGAATATGCGTATGCGCGACTTGGCTCGCCGACCTATGGAAAATGGCTCTATCATCCGCATTCTCGACGACTGCGCCTCGTATGTCATCATTGCCGACAATGTGGTAAAGCCCACTTCGGAGTTACCATCGCATCTGAGCGTGCACAACTACCTTATCGGCATCGGCTCGCCATATAAGGCTTCGCTGCACACCCACCCTATCGAGTTGGTGGCAATGTCGCACAACCCGAAGTACCTCACAAAGGATGTCGCTACGAAGCTGTTGTGGAGTATGATTCCCGAAACCAAGGCCTTCTGTCCGCGCGGCTTGGGCATCGTGCCTTACAAGCTACCCGGCTCGGTCGAGCTGGCAGATGCCACAATTGCTGAGTTGGCAGACTACGATGTGGTAATGTGGGAGAAGCACGGCGTATTTGCCGTAGACACCGATATTATGCAGGCCTTCGACCAAATCGATGTGCTGAACAAGTCGGCTCTTATCTACATAGCCTCCAAGAATATGGGCTTCGAGCCTGAGGGTATGAGCGAGGAGCAGATGCGCGAGATGTCGGTAGTATTTAACCTCCCTAAATAACCCAATATACAAAACTTCAAATTAAAATTATCGAATATGAGAACAAAGCAAGTTTTAACACTACTACTTATTCTCTGTGTATCAGCAAGCGCATTCGCAACTGAGCATATAGGCAAGCGCATAGATGCGCTCGACAACTCGGCTTGGAAAGCTTCGCAATGGCTTTCGGCTGCAAATGCCCCCGTACACAAAAAGCGTTCAAATCGAGCTCCTGATGGTGCAAGTTGGTTTGTTACCACTATCAAAAACGACAAGAAGGTGGTTTCGGCAAAGTGGATGGTTACATCGTTGGGAGTTCACGATATCTTCGTAAATGGCAAGCGCGTGGGCGAGGAGGTACTCAAACCGGGTTTTACCCATCCATTGAGAACTCGTCTGTCGTTTACATACGACATCACCGATGGTTTCAACTGCAAGGCAAAGGCTAAAAATCAACTCTCGGCGCAGGTAACATTTGGCTGGTGGGGCGACAAGATTGTAACCCCCGGTAGATCAAAGAGTATGTGGGGTACAAAGTGCGCCTTTCGTGGCGTATTGGAGCTGACCTACGAGGATGGCACAAAGCAACTCTATGGCACGAACTTGAATAGTTGGAAGGCTGGTATTGCAGGCCCTGTGAAGCACGCTGGCATCTTCGATGGTGAGGAGTATGATGCTCGCGAGAAGATGGGCTATGCCAAAGTTTCAAAGCTCTTGGCACCTGAGTTGAATACCGAGTTCAGAGCCGATCGCGGAAGAAAGATTCTCCCAACAATAGGTGCCGAGATATACCACCGTCACGACATCGCTCTCTCGCCCGTAAAGGCCTACACTTGGAGAGGCGTTGAGGGTGCTAACAACAAGCAGTATGGCAAGGTTATCATCACCAAGGAGTTTGCCCCAGGCGAGGAGATTGTTCTCAAAGAGGGCGAGACTTTGGTTGTAGACTTCGGACAAAATAGTTCGGCCGTACCTTCGTTCCTCTTCAAGGCAGCTAAGGGCACCACTCTAACCTGCCTACCGGGTGAAATTCTCAACGATGGCAATGGTGCAAAGAGCAGAAGAATGGATGGCCCTGAGGGTAGCGTATTCCGCCGCAACCTTCGCGCCCACAAGGATTGTATGATTTTGAAATACACCTTTGGCAAAAGCAAAGATTATGTGAGCTATCGCCCTCGCTACACCTTCTTTGGCTATCGCTATGTATCAATCACTGCAACCGACGAAGTGCGCATCAAGAAGATTGAGTCGATACCTGTAACATCTATCGCCAAAGATATAGAAATCGGTAGAATCACCACGGGCAACGAGCTTATCAACAGGTTGATATCGAACACCTACTGGGGACAGCTCTCGAACTACCTCTCGGTGCCTACCGACTGTCCACAGCGCAACGAGCGACTCGGCTGGACTGCCGACACTCAGGTATTTGCCGAGACAGGTTCATTCTTTGCCAATACGCTCGACTTTTTCCACAAATGGATGGGTGATATGCGCGACAGTCAGAGCAAAACAGGAGCCTTCCCCGGTGTGGCACCACGCGCGCAGTATGGTAATGGAATGATGCGTTTAGGCTGGGCTGATGCAGGTATCATCGTGCCTTGGACTATTTGGAAGCAGTATGGCGATAAGAAGATTGTAGACGACAACTGGGCTGCAATGAATAAGTTTATGACTCATGTCTACGAAACAAAGTACGACCACAAGGCTCTCGCTAAGGAGAATGGCAATTCTCAGTGGGCTGATTGGTGTGGCTACGAGCCATTGGAGTCTTACTACCGCCGTCATCGCATCCCTAACACCAAGCAGTTGCGCCCTGAGGCTATCGATTGGTGGAGCTACCTCGGTGCTGCATATTGGGCTCTCGACGCAAGCTATATGGCCGATATGGCAAAGGGTACAGGTCGCGACGCTTCGAAGTACCAGAAGATGGCCGACGAGGCGATAGCCTACATCAACGAGAAGTTTATCAATGCAGATGGAACATTCAAGAACGAGATTCTCAACACGATGCAGACTCCGGCACTCTTTGCTCTCAAAGTGGGAGCCGTAAAGGGAGAGGCTAAGGCTGCAATGATTGCTCGCCTGCGCAAGAACTTCGAAGAGCACGGCAACTGCTTGCAGACAGGCTTCCTCGGAACATCGATATTGATGGGAACACTCACCGACAATGGTATGGCGGATATAGCCTACGAGTTGCTCTTCCAGCGCAAAAATCCAAGCTGGCTCTACTCTGTGGACAATGGAGCAACCACCATCTGGGAGCGTTGGGATGGCTACACCAAGGAGCACGGCATCGGCAAGGGAGGTATGAACAGCTACAACCACTACGCTTATGGTTGTGTCTGCGAGTGGATTTGGGAGACAGCCGCAGGTATTGCATCTGACCCTGCTACTCCGGGTTTCAAACATATTGTGATGAAGCCAATCCCTGACAAGCGATTGGGCTTTGTGAAGGCTGAGTACAACTCGGCGGCAGGCCTTATCAAGAGTGCTTGGCGTTACGAGGGAGAGCAGTGGATTTGGGAGTTCACCATTCCTGAGGGCTGCACCGCAAGCGTAACACTCCCTGGCGAGAGCGAGGCAACGCTCTACAAGAGTGGCTCGCACAAGATTGTGAGATAGTTAGACTAACAACAACAAAGAAGTCGCAGCCTAAAAAACAAAGAAGTCGCAGCCTAAATAACTGCGACTTCTTCTTTTGGTATCACTACCTTCTATTGTGGACCCAGAGGGGCATGATCCCACGACCTTCGGATTATGAGTCCGCTGCTCTGACCAACTGAGCTATGGGTCCAAAACCTAATTGCGACTGCAAAGATATAACAAAGAATTCAAAATGCAAAATGCAAATTGCAGAATTAAGCTATTTTATTCTATTTGGCAACTTTTTATAGCAACACCCAATCTACAAACTTTTGCACAACAACTTCAACAATCGTATTTTTCGTTTGAGTGACACATCCGCCACTATAAGGTCTTTTAATCTAAGGAAATCGCCACACTCAGACTCTCGGTGTAGCCACTCTGCCGTCTCTCTCTTTCCGTGCGCTGCTACCATTTCGAGTGTAAGCATAGTTCTCGTATAGCCAAACGCCTTGCTGTATCTATCTCCGCCAACTAACGACTCAATTCTTTTCAATACAGTGTATTGTTGTACCCTCTTTTTTAGTGTCAGATTGTTGGTGCAACTCGTCTCATTTACCCTATTATAGTTATAAGCGTATACATTTGGAAGGAATTTCAAAGAGGTGGCGTGGAACAACAGTTGTGCAACAACCAACCAATCCTCGCCCACTGTAAAGATTGGGTCAAATCGGATATTATATCTATCGAACAGCTCTCGACGAATAAGCATACCCCATGGAGCAACTATCGTCTTTCGCGCAATCACCAGTTCCATCGCCTCATCCTTACTCTTTGGATTTTCAGCGGATATGTTATAGGATGTTCCATCCGCCATATAGACCACTGCCCCATACTTAACAATATCGTATTCGGGTATATATGGAAGACATACTGACAACGCATTAGGCACAAGCCAATCATCCGCATCTACAAACATAACATACTCTCCCTGTGCCTTCTCCAAACCGAGATTTCGCGCAGAGCACACCCCTCCATTAGGTTTATCAAAAACCCTGATACGGCTATCCCTCGATGCATATTCATTGCAGATATCAAGACTTCTATCTTTGCTTCCATCGTTCACTAAGAGCAGCTCAAAATCCGCAACCTTTTGCGCAAGAATACTCTCCAAACAGAGTCGCAAATAGTTCTCAGCGTTGTATATCGGAATAATAATAGACACCAATGCCATACTCTACTCTTCTATAATGATTATAACAATCTATTTATTAGCGCGTTATATTGCTGTGCGCTCTTGTCTACCGAAAAACGCTTTACGCTTTCAAGGCCATTTTGTTGAATTTTTCGACGCAAAGCATCGTCATCCATAAGTCGCGATAGTGCTTCGACATAGGCCTCTATATCATCATTCGGAACAAACACACCATTTTCCCACACTGGCGACAACAGCTCACGAACACCAGCACTACAATCGAATGCCATTGTGGCACAACCACACTGCTGCGCTTCGAGCAACACCATAGGACACCCCTCAAAATCGGATGTCAGACACAATATCTCCGACTTAGCATAGTAGTCTGACGGATTTGAGCAAAAGCCGTAAAACTCTACTCGTGGCAATCTATGCTCTGCAACAATAGCCATCAAGTTCTCCTTATCTTCTCCCTCGCCGACAATCGAAAGTTCCCAATCCGGAAAGTTATGACAAATCCTCTCCCATACCATCAACAATCGGTCTATTCGTTTATCTCGCCGACTTAGACGACCTACATACAAAACTCTCTTCTCGCGTTCGACATTCTCACAGGTATAATCTATGCGTGGCATTGGATTTTGTAGCGTATAGAGTTTGGAGTTTTCAATATCACCAACGCCAATTGCCGAGGCAACACTCCGTGAATAGTCGTCAAACAGAGTTGCAAAAGCGTCAGTATTCTTGTAGATATACCGGTATCGTTTTGCTATTTTCCTATCGTAATATCCCAAATAGTACTTAGGTATTGCAATGAGATATTTCGATAGCCACGCTCCTAACGAAGAGACTTTGCGGTTGTTGATACGCCACCAAGTCTCCTTTTTCTCATAGAAAGGCAGACTATGTAACACAAAGACAACCTTACATAGAGCCCTATTCTTCAACTCAAAGATATACTTCGGCGCAATTAGCGGAGAGAAAAAGACATCTATACTATGTCTCACAACACCCTCACATACAGCCGCAGCATTTCTATTATCCCACGCCTCGTACGGAAGCATTACATATTGCGCAGGAAGTTCCCCCTCAGAAATGCGGTCGGCACATAGACAATGTACAAAGATATACACCTTATGTCCCAAATCCGTCAAGGGGGTAACTAAACTTGTAGTAACCCTCTCTACGCCTCCATCGGGCAGTTTGTTAAGGATAAACGCTATATTTGCCATATTTTATCTCTTGATTATACATCGCGCCAACCATTGGTAACCCGATGCCGCCATACAGAGTGCCAACCTACGCTTCCGCTTATAGCGCGACCTTTTGAAATCCTCCTTGTTGCAACCGAAAGTCTCGGCAAATTCCCTACTACTGAGTATGCCACTTCTCAGGCACTCGTACGCCACACCCGCTATTGTTGTTGATAGCTCCTCCGCAAATTCGCCTTGTAACCTCTCGCGCAACACCTCCACAAATTTCAATCGTTGATGCAGCGTATTAATGGTATACTTGCGAGTGATACTGTTGTCATTAACAATTTGGTCGTAATAATAGAATGACTGCGCAAGATATTCTATCTTGATATCGTGCAAAAAGAGTTGCACGCACACCATAAAATCCTCGCAATAGTTCAAACCCTCGACAAACGAGATATTAAACTCCTTGTACAGAGCTGTACGAATAAGTTTATTGCACAGACTGCCATGCAATAGCCCCGAAAGCAACTGTTTTAAGCAAGTTGTTGGAGTGTTATCGTGAGGTTGCTGAATGCTACAATACTCTCCACGCTCATCTACAACAGTGAAGTCGCAGATAACCATATCAGCCTCCGACTTGACGGCTACGCCATACAACTCTTCAAGCATTGTCGGAAGCACCCAATCATCGGGGTCGATATGTATGGAGTAGTCGCCCGAAGCCTTGTTTACACCCAACTGACGAGCCGAAGCTACTCCGCCATTTGGCTTGTGATAGACCTTTACGCGGCTATCTTTGCGTGCATAGTCGTCACACAACTCCGCCGAGCCATCGTTGCTACCATCGTCTATGAGCAGTATTTCAAAGTCGGAGAGTGTCTGTAACAACAAACTACCGACACATCTTTCGAGATATGCGGTAGCATTGTATACAGGTACTATTACAGATATTTTAGGTGTTGCCATAGAGCGTTAATTATGCCGTAAACGCTCTATGCACTCTAACATAGAAGCGCGTAAAGAGATTTCGACCTCGATTATAGTGCTTGACAAATAGGTTCTCTCTCTTTTTTGCTCGCCAAGTAGCAGCATAGTGATGAATACTGCGAGTATTCTCCTCGATGGTCAATTCGCCGGTATAGTAGTTCATTGGGTCGAAATAGCTATGAGGATAGATATAGACTCCCCTACATAGGCTTATCTCTTCACCATTTATCTCACCCATTTGCAGCATCAATTGTGTTATGAATGCCACCACCGTACCAGTAATTTTACCCTTCAACGATATATGATTTTGATTTTGATAGAATGTGAGAACATCTCCATATACTATCATCTTCGGATAGGCTGCCATACCCAAGCCAGCCGCCACAGCAATAGAATCTCCTTTCGGGGAGCCCTCCATCTTCTCTAAGCCCATGAATGGACCTCTTGCCAAGATATCGTCAATGGGCTTAATCAGCTCCACATCGACATCAAAGTAGATACCCCCATAGTGATAGAGAATCCAAAAACGGGCATAGTCACTAACGAAAGCGTACTTTTTCAAGCGGTACGCCTCCTCTGTATAGGTTGTAATATAGACATCGAAATTATCCTCGTTCCACTCCTTTATTTCGTAGTCGGGAAGGAACTTCCGCCACGAAGCGATACACTTCTCAGCCAGTGGCGGAAGAGGATTACGACCAAACCAACAGTAGTGTATAACCTTAGGTATTGTTGTCTCTATCATTAAGTTCGGCAATAATTCTATAATTACACTACACAAACGGCACCTTCACAACCTCGGCCTTCAAGAGGCGGTCGCGGATAACCACGCATACAATGGTGCCTGGCTTTGCAAACTCGGTCTTAACATAAGCCATACCGATACCCACCTTCAAACAAGGCGACATCGTACCCGAAGTGATGTGTCCAATCTCATTACCCTCGGTGTCGGCAACTTTATACTCGTGGCGCGGAATACCGCGGTCAATCATTTTGAGGCCTACCAACTTGCGCTCTACGCCATTAGCCTTCTGTGCTGCAAGGAAGTCGCGGTCGATAAAATCTTTTCCATCCACAAACTTGGTAATCCAACCCAAGCCCGCCTCGATAGGCGAGGTGGTGTCGTCAATCTCGTCGCCATACAAGCAGAAGCCCTTCTCCAAGCGAAGTGTGTCGCGAGCACCCAAGCCGATATTCTTCAAGCCATACTCCTCGCCAGCCTTCCAAAGAGCCTCCCAAATGGTATCAGCATCCTCGTTGTGCATATATATCTCGCAACCACCCGAACCGGTGTAGCCAGTCATCGAGAGGATAACCTCGCAACCAGCGCACTTCAACTGCTTAAAGGTGTAATACTCCATATTCTCGACCTCCTCCTCGCACATCTTCTGCACGATTTTCATTGCAAGAGGTCCCTGCACAGCCAACTGCGAGATGCGGTCCGAAGCGTTCTCCAACTCCACACCCTCGCGCATACCGAAAGCCTTACCCTGCTCCAAGATATGAGCCCAATCCTTGTCAATATTGGCTGCATTTACGCAGATAAGATACTTCTGCTCCGAGTAGCGGTAGATGATAATATCGTCTACGATACCACCCTTACCGTTAGGCATACACGAGTACTGAGCCTTGCCATCGTAGAGTTTTGTAACATCGTTTGTGCCAATGCGTTGCAAGAGAGCCGTAGCATTCTCGCCCTTAACCCAAATCTCGCCCATGTGGCTAACATCGAACACGCCTGCACCGTTGCGCACGGTCATATGCTCGTCATTGATGCCCGAAAACTCGATTGGCATATTGAAACCTGCAAACTCTGCCATCTTAGCTCCGTTTGCGATGTGATACTTTGTAAATACGGTTGTTTTCATAGTTTTTTTTGTGATTTTAGTTTTAATGTATTTAGGTTATTTTTCTTTTGAAACTCTGTATACACTACTCTTTGTTTGGTCTTTTCAAACCCAAGCGCGGGCAACGGTGGAACTCGCGCGTGCGGTCGAAGAGGAAACGATAGGTAGTGTGCATCTTGTGCTTCTTGGCGCAGACATAACGCTCTATCATTCTATTCATTACGGGGTTAAAGTCGCCAATCCACGCAAACTCGAACGACTTGTAAGGACTGCGCCCCGTGCGGATATAGTTTTCGAGAATATAGGTCATAATGGCACTCTCGATACCCTTGCCCTGAAATTCGGGTGTGATGCCGAAGATAATACCAAATACTCTGTCGCACGACTTGCGCACCTTTAAATCCCACATCAGGCGCAACTTCTCGACCAAGCCAAATTTGCCATTGAACTTGCCAATTACTCGGTTGAGGTCGGGTACCATAACAAAGAAACCTATCGGCTCGTCGTGGTGGTAGGCAAAGTAGATAAGATTTCTATCTATAATTGGGCGGAGCATGCGCATCAACTTCTGCGCCTCCTCCTCGGTCATCTGCTTAACGCCCGTAAAGAGCGACCACGCCTTATTGTATATAGTACGCAAATTCTCGGCAGCCTTTTCGAGATTTTCGCCCGTAATATCCTTAATTTTATAGTCGGGATTAGCGAGTACGCGGTGAGCCTTTTCGAGAGCAATTTCGCTCAACACGCCATCTTCTGCTCGCCACACATAGGAGTTTTGATTAAAGTAGTTCTGAAAACCGTAGTTTTCGAACAGAGCTTTGTAGTATGGCAGATGGTAGGGATTGCCGTAGAGGGGTTGATACTCGAAGCCCTCAACCAACAGGCCCCACCACGAGTCGCGCGAGCCGAAGTTCACGGGACCATCCATACCCTCCAAGCCTCGCTCCGTAAGCCACTCGCGGGCGGCATCGAAGAGCATATTTGCAACCTCCTGATTATCTATCGACTCGAAGAAGCCGCAACAGCCCATATTCTCGGTAACTTTCGCCTGCTCGCGATTGTAGAATGCCGCGATGCGACCTACCGCCTCGCCCTTATCATCGAGTACTATCCAACGAATCGCCTCGCCACCCTCGAAGAGGTGGTTGCGTTCAGGATTAAAGATCTTTTCGATATCATCATCAAGCGGACAAACCCAATATGGGCAATCCTTGTATATTTTGCGGTCGAGATGAAGCCACTGCTTAATCTCGGAAGATGTTGCGACCTCCTTTAAATCAAAACTTGCCATTTCCATAAATTTAAAATGCGCAATGCAAAGTTAAAAATTTTTAGTTAATTTACCACAACTATCTGATATAATTCACAAATAATTTGTAATTTTGTGATATTGAACTACCGCTTTTGTAGAGCAAGGATAGAGACAAGAGAAGATATAGAGAAGAGACAGAGATAGGTATGAACAAGACAACAATCGCTATATTAATATCAACCATAATAGTAACTCTTTATACTACAACTGCTTGCGCGCCCGAACACAGCAACCACACCTTAGAGCGTCGCACCTGCAACTTTGAAGGAGCATACTGGGATGCGCTTGTCGATAATCCGCAATATATGGGCTCACTGCTTTGCAGTGCAACACCCTACTCGTGGCACGACCCTGCGAGCGACCTTGCGAGCGACTCGCAAAACAACGAGTATGACGGAGTCTACTATTGGGGAAATGGTGCAGCCGTATCCAACTACTTCACGCTCGACTATATGAGTGCCTCTAACTACGAGAAGCAGCTGACCGTGTATGCAGACAAGGCTCATTCGGGCAAAAATTGCATCGTCTGCACGGGTTACTATTCGGGTAGTGGCGACTATCGCCCAAGCATCTACTTCAAGAGCAAGCGTAGTTTTATCGAGAGTATGTGGATAGCAAACACCACCTACACCCACGCCGAAGTTATCGAAGGGTGTGGTTTTGCGGGACAGCCACTTGGCAAAAAGCAGTCGATATGGATTGAGGCAGAGGGCTATGTAAACGACTCGGAGGAGGCTGTGGCAAAGGCTATTTTCTACCTCTACAAGAGTGGTGAACCTGCATTCGAGGGGTGGAAAAAGTGGTATCTAACCTCGATGTGCGAGGTTGATAGAGTAAAGTTCAATGTAAAGTGGGATGGCGTAGGCGACAACCCTTATCCCGCTTACTTCGCCATTGACGACATTACCATAGTGCGACAAGTTGCCATCAAATAGTAGAGGCGACCTTTGTTACTCCACTAAATTTTACTATCTTTGCGTAGCTTTAAGCAACAAACGAAAACATTGCAACAAGTAAACAAATATCAATAGACTAAAATACTACAACTATGAAGAAAACAATTATCTTGGCAGTTGCGCTTATGGTTGCATCTGTCTCGATGGCGGCCGAAGCTCTTTGGTTGCGCTATCCAGCCATCTCACCCGATGGCAACTCCGTAGCCTTTACATATATGGGCGACATATATGTAGTGGACTCAAAGGGAGGCGAGGCTCGCCTGCTCGTAACAGGCAAGTCGCACGACTACACCCCAATATGGTCGCCCGATGGCAAGACCATCGCCTTTGCATCTAACCGCTATGGCAACTTCGATGTTTTTACCGTGCCGGCAGCAGGTGGTGATGTAAAGCGCGTCACTACCCACTCGAACGACGAAACCCCTTGGTGTTTCTCGCCTGATGGAAGCAAAATATTCTTCTCAGGAGACTTGAACACCTCGGCTGCAAGCCGCGTCTATGTGCACAAAGCAAGAGCATTTTTGCAGCAGCTCTACACCGTACCCGTAGGTGGAGGACAGCCACACCTTATCGTACCTACTGTTGCTGAGGAGGTGTCGGTACTCGCTTCGGGCGTAGACTTCCTCTATCAAGACCACGAGTCTGGCGAGGAGGTTTGGCGCAAGCACCACAACTCGTCGGCAGCTCGCGACATTTGGCTCTACCGCGACGGTAAGCACACCCGACTCTCTACATTCGGAGGAGAGGACCGCGTACCTCGCATCTCGGCAGATGGCAAAACCGTATACTTCCTCAGCGAGCGCGACGGCTCATTCAATGTCTACTCGTTCCCACTCGACAACCCTGCGGAGGTTACTCGCCACACGCACCACAATACTCACCCTGTACGCTCGTTGAGCATCGCTAAAAATGGCGTTATCTGCTACACCTACAACGGCCAGCTCTACACCAAGCAGCCTAATGGTGAGTCGCAGCTGCTCAAAGTTAGTGTACCTGAGCGCGAGCCACTTCCAAAGAGAAGTTTGAAGGCCTCAACCACTCAGGATGCAGCCGTTTCGGCCGATGGCTCACAGATGATATTTGCATATCGCGGAGAGTTGTATGCCACAACTACCGACAACAATACAACCACCAACCGCTTGACCAACACCGTAGCTACCGAGACCGAGCCTGCAATCTCACCTGATGGCAGAATGGTAGTCTACACAACGGAGCGCAATGGCAAGTGGGAGCTCTTCTACATCAAGCTCGCACGCCGCGACAAGAACTTCGTGGAGTGCAAGAAGATTGTCGAGAAACCTCTCCTCAACGATGCTAACTTCGACCGTCGCACCCCACTCTTCTCGCCAGATGGCAAGGAGATATCCTTTATCGAAAATCGCGACCGATTGATGGTTTTGAATCTCGCTACGGGCAAGGTGCGTCAGGTTACAGATGGCTCGTATGTGATTAAGACTAACGGCACATACCCTTACTCTTGGTCGCCTGACGGCAAGTGGTTTGTATTCGATGGCGAGTTGGTTAAGCACCACTCGGATATCGGCCTTGTGAATGCTTCGGGCAAGGAGCCATTTATCAACATCACCCGTTCGGGCTACAACGACATTCGACCTGTATGGGCCGGTAACGCTATCATCTACCTCTCGGAGCGTAACGGACAATTCAACGACTCTCGCTCTGGTGGAGGTACAAAGTCGCTCTATATGCTCTACCTCGACCGCGCAACTCAGGAGCGTTACACCACTCCTAAGTCGAAGCACGAGGCTTTGGGCATCGTCACCCCTTCGGCCGACAAGCCTTGCGACATCAATGTCGAGCCACAAGTATACAATGACCGCATCGTTCGTTTGACAACGGTGCATGTGAACAACCTCATCGTAGATAAGGCGGGAGAGTATGCTTACGGAATCTCGAAGAAGAAGCTCGTGCGCATAAACCTCTACAAGCAGGAGGGTGCAGTCAAGGTGCTCGGCCCTGCACTTGGCAAGCTTGCATTCGATGCTGAGGGCAAGAATATTATCGTTATGGGTGCGCGCTCGAAGGTCTACAACATCGAGAGTGGTACATTCTCGCCAATCGCCGTATCGGCAACCTACGAGGTAGATCCTTCGGCCGAGTATGTGTTTATGGTAGACCATATGCACAACGAGATGAAAAACCGCTTCTATCGCAAGGATTTGCACGGCGTGGATTGGACAATGTACTGCAATGTATACCGTAAGTTCGCTGCTCATATCGCCAACAACCACGAGTTCCTCGAACTTGCAGGCGAGTTGCTCGGCGAGTTGAATGTATCGCACACAGGCGCACGCTTTGCCGACACAACCTCGAAGAGCAAGAAGGCCGATGCAACGGGCGAGTTGGGCCTATTCATCGACTACAACTACACGGGTGCAGGCCTTAAAGTAGAGGAGATTTTGGCAGGTGGTCCATTCGACCGTTCGACCTCGAAGTTGGCGGCAGGCGATATCATCGAGCAGATTAACGGCACTACCCTCACCGCAGGTATGGACTACTACCCACTGCTCAACCGTACGGCTGGCAAGGTTGTTAATGTTACAATCCGCAAGGCCTCAGGCGAGAAGGTTGAGGATGTAGTTATCCCTATCAAGCGCGCAGAGTATATCGATTTGCTCTATCAGCGCTGGTTGGCTCGCAATTCTGCCGATGTTGAGCGTCTATCGGGCGGTAAGTTGGGCTATATGCATATGCCTGCAAATAACGCTTCGACCTACCCTCCATTCTACTCGACCGTCTTAGGCCGCTACTACGACACCGAGGCGTTGGTATTCGATATCCGCTTCAACGCAGGTGGAGGTCTTCACCCACGCTTGGAGGAGTTTTTCAGTGGCCAGCAGTATCTTACAGGTGATGTTCGTGGTCGCTACATCAAGCAGATGCCACGCCGCCGCTGGATTAAACCTTCGGCAATGCTTATCTGCGAGGGTTGCTACTCTGACGGACACGGCACTCCTTGGGTATACGACCACCTCGACTTGGGACCAACCGTAGGTATGCCTGTGGCAGGAACAATGACCACTTGCAACAACGAAGCACTACGCGACAGGTCGATGAAGTTCCGTATGCCAGTTATCGGCTTCTATACTAAGCAGGGTAACTCACTCGAAAATTCGCAGACAGAGCCTGATTTCCGTGTCGAGAATGACAAGGCAGAGTTGGCTCGTGGTCGCGATATGCAGTTGGAGGCAGCTATCGAGCTCCTGCTCAAAGAGATTAAGGATCCAAAGAAAAAGACTTGGAGGTAGTCGATATTCCCCTATACAATTAGCTAATGAGGTTGTTTAACAAGATTGTTGAGCAACCTCATTTTTATTACAAAATACCCACAAAATATTTGTTTTCTAATAAATTATTTATAGCTTTGTATCGTAGATTGCGTATTGCGGCATAAAATCCCTCCCCCGAAAAATTCGGGGGGGGATTTTGGGATTTTAATTAGCTAATTACCAAGCACTTAAAGCCGTTTGCATAAATTTTTATTTAGTGAGTAGTGAGTAGTTTTCAAATTGACAATTGACAATTGATAATTGACAATTAAAGGAATTTTTAATTCTTAATTTTTAATTACTTTCTCGCGCTCCCCAGTAAAGCACCGCAGGTGCGCCCCCAGTAAAGGGCGGAACGCCCGCCCCCAGTAAACCCCAGTTTGGTTTGCGCTGTGACAAGGTTAGGAGTCCGCAAGACAGAAACAAAAACAACAAAACTT
>SUZP01000054.1 GCA_015059865.1 Rikenellaceae bacterium
CTTTGAGGTTTTAGCCACAAAATTACCACCAACAATTTCAAATCAAAAAATCAAAGAACGCTTGTAACTAATTTATATTTAACAGTTTAACTACTGCTTAGCGAAATTTATCGCATCAGTAGTAATTCTTAATTCTTAATTTTTAATTGCAAATGAAACATTTGATAGACCCAACCGACCTTTCGCGTCAGGAGACCGATGATATTGTCGCTTTGGCGCAAGATATTATTGCTAATCGCGCTAAGTACAGCGAGGCTTGCAAAGGCAAGAAGTTAGCCACTCTCTTCTACGAGCCATCTACTCGTACACGATTGAGCTTCACCTCGGCGATGATGGAGCTGGGAGGTAATGTGCTCGGCTTCTCGGATGCGAACTCCTCGTCTGTAAGCAAGGGCGAAACGGTAGAGGATACTGTGCGCGTGGTTGGATGCTTCGCCGATATTATCGCGATGCGCCACCATATCGAGGGTGCACCATTGGCTGCTACAAATGTGTCGCGTGTGCCTATTATCAATGCAGGAGATGGCTCGCACGCACACCCAACGCAGACTTTGACCGACCTCTTGACTATTACTCGCGAGTTGGGGCACCTCGACAACCTTACGATAGGCTTCTGTGGCGATTTGCGATTTGGTCGTACCGTGCACTCGCTTATTAAGGCGATGTCGCGTTACGAGGGAACGAAAGTTGTGCTTATCGCTCCCGACGAGTTGCGTCTGCCCGACTACATCAAGCACGATGTATGCGACCGCAACGGCATAGAGTACCGCGAGGTATCTTCGATTGAGGAGGTTATTGGCGAGTTGGATGTTCTCTATATGACGCGCGTGCAGAAGGAGCGTTTCCTCGATGAGGAGGAGTTTGACCGCGTGAAGGATTGCTTTGTTCTCGATGCCGAGAAGATGGCTTTGGCGAAGAGAGATATGGCTGTATTGCACCCACTGCCTCGTGTAAACGAGATTTTGAAGGAGGTGGATGCAGACCCTCGTGCCGCATACTTCCGTCAGGTGGAGAATGGCAAGTTCGTGCGTATGGCACTTATCTATCGTCTGTTGGAGTGGGCTTCGGATAGCTCAAAGCAGAATAAGGGACACGATGTTGTGGAGAGTGCAGACCTCGTTTGTCCTAACCGCAAGTGTATCTGCAACAACGAAAATGTTGATGCGAAGTTCCACTTAGCCGAGGGTGGCGTATACCGCTGCCTCTACTGTGATACCAAGGCAAAGTAGGGCTATTACATAAAAAGATAGAGAAGCCGTCTAACAAGGTGATTTCTGCGTTATACTCGTGTTCGAAATCCTCACATACGCCAAGTATGCTGCGGTTTCTCACACTTCGCAAGCCTTGAAATCCCTCTTGTTATACAACTTCGAGCAAAATGGGAGTGTCTAAAAAACTTGTTAGACGCTCCCCTCTGTTATCGTGTTGTGGCTACTACCACTCGCTCGCATTATACACCTCTTTTGGTGCGTTAGAGATATTCGCGAAGAATGTAAAACCTGTCCTTGCCTCCAACTCGGCAACTGAGATGGTTTCGCGTACAGCCTTACTATTCTCGGTATGCTCGAACCAAAAGGCTACACACTGCAACTCCTCGCTCGAACACTCGCCTACCCACTTGCCGCTATCGCCCGCTTTGGTGCGCAACACAGCCTTGTAGTAGTGTGTCGGCACAGCGCAAGGCTTACCTTGTCCCTTCTCATCGTAGGCGTAGGTATATCCATCGGCAAAGTGCGCCCCTGTAACAATATAGAGTGTGTCCGAACAGATCCACTTCGTGCGAATATCATCTTCGAGAACTCCCCACTTACCGCCATTCAGCGATTGTAACTGCGGAGTCATATTGCTATAATAGAATGTCGTGGCATTATCCTCCGTCGAGGCGAGGCGGTCGGCCGACGGAAGCTGATGACCGCGCGAATGGCTATACGAGGTGCCATTTTGCGGATAGTAGGCATTTTTCAGATTTGGCTCATAATAATCATTTACACAACAAGGGTCATAGCCCCACTTATCCGTGCGCTTGCCATCACCCTCGATGTAGCACGAATGTAGCGGATAGGCCACCCACAAGGCGCAATGTTTCTCTAAATCAAAGCAGAATGAGTAGTTGCGCAGAGCGTTGTTCGAGGGTAGCTTATCGTGAAAGCAATATTCGCAATTGACAATCTCTGGCATTGCAGGCATCTCAGCCCAGCCGTGTGTCTCGATAACATTAGGCGGCACTATCTCGGCATCGACCTCGCAAGATACGAACAACAACACCGACAAGGCGGTAACATACTTTACAAATCGCATCGTTTCTCCAATTTCACAACATTCTCAACATGGTGCGTATGTGGGAACATATCGACAGGTTGCACCGCCACCACACGATACATTTTGCTCATCAACGCCAAGTCGCGCGCCTGCGTTGCAGGGTTACAACTCACATATACAATGCGCTCAGGAGCAGCATTTAAGATGACATCGATAACAGGCTCATCTACGCCTGCACGCGGAGGGTCTAAGATAATCACATCGGGGCGACCATTGCGAGCGATAAAGTCGTTGTTCAGTACCCTCTTCATATCGCCAGCGTAGAATACCGTATTCTCGATATTGTTAATCGCAGAGTTAATCTTTGCATCCTCGATAGCTTCGGGCACATACTCAATACCAACCACCTTCTTGCAGCGCTTAGCGCAGAAGTTGGCGATTGTTCCCGTACCCGTATAGAGGTCGTAGAGGGTGTCGCCCTCGCGGAGTTCGGCAAAATTGCGTGTAACCTTGTAGAGTTCGTACGCCTGCTTCGAGTTGGTCTGGTAGAATGATTTAGGTCCGACCTTAAAGCGTAAACCCTCCATCTCCTCCATAATATGGTCTTTGCCAGCGTAGCAGATTGGAGTTAAATCGCCTGTCGAGTCGTTCCACTTCTCGTTAATGAAGTAGACGGCCGAAGTAATCTGCGGAAACTCCTTCAACACGGCATCGAACAACGCCGCGATGCGCTCTTTGTCATTCTCGTTGAAGATTATCGAGAGCATAATATCTCCCGTAGAGGCTGTACGCAAAATCATACCTCGCATCAACCCTTCGTGGGCGCGAGCATTGTGGAACGAGTAGCCATTCTCGATGCAGAACCCCTTTATAAAGTTGCGTATTTCGTTCGATGGCGACGCCTGCAAGTGGCACTCCTTGATGTCGAGCACCTTGTCGAACATATTTGGTATGTGGAAACCGAGTGCTGGCGCAGCTGCGATATCGCCCTGCTCAGCAATCTCTTCGTAGGTGAGCCAACGCTTATCAGCAAAGGTGTACTCAATCTTGTTGCGATAGTAGAGTTGCTCCGCCGAGCCAAGACAAGGGCGCACTTCGGGAATATCGAGTTTGCCGATACGCACAAGCTGGTCGCACACCTGCTGTGTCTTGTAGTCGAGTTGTGTCTGGTAGGGTAGGTTTTGCCACTTACATCCTCCGCACACTCCAAAATGCTGACATACAGGCTCTACACGATTTTCGGACTTGTGCACAAAATTCACTACTCGCCCCTCCATAAAACGGCGATGACGCTTTGTTACCTGCACATCTACCACATCACCGGGTATGGTCATAGGTACAAATATCACCTGTCCCTCGTGATGTCCCATCGCTTTGCCCTCGGCTGCCAGTGTAGTAATCTCTAACCCCTCAATAAATGGAAGTGGTCCTCGTTTTCTCGACATATTAGTTTGGTGTTTTATAAATGAGTTGATAGAATCTTTGCCGTGCCCTCAATCGTAACCTCATTGGCTATGGCTGGAACGAGCATCACCTCGCCCGTGCGGAGCGTTTCGCTCTCCTCGCTATCGAGTGTAACTTTCACCTCGCCCTCGATACATATATATATAGTAAAGGAGTCGCGCTTGCAGTAATCCAACTCAACCTTACCATCAACCACCAAGATATCGGTCTTGAAGAAGTCGCAATCAACGATATTGACCTCCTCGTTTGTCGCCATAGCGTATGTTCTGCGACACTCCTCGCCTCCCGACTCAAAGTCTATGGCATCGACGGCCAAAGCGGTGTGCAACTCACGCGATTTACCCTCGCTATCAACTCTGTTCCAGTCGAATATACGATAGGTAATATCCGAAGTTTGCTGAATTTCAATCACACCCAATCCCTTCGAAAAGGCGTGTACCGTACCGGCAGGGATAAAGAATACATCCCCCCTCTTCACCGGTACAACCTGCAAAATATCGGCTATCGTACCCTCGGCAACGGCTCGGATATACTCCTCGCGTGTGATATTCTTGTTCTTAAAGCCGAGATATATCACTGCGCCCTCCTCTGCATCGACGATATACAACATCTCGGTCTTGCCGAACGAGCCGTGTCGCTCGGCTGCCAACTCGTCGTTAGGGTGTACCTGCACCGAAAGGGTGTCGTTGCAATCGAGATATTTTATTAACAGAGGAAACTCCAAGCCGAATTGCTCGAACACCTCCTCGCCGACCAACTCGCCCATATATACCTCGATAATCTCCTGCAAGTTGTTTCCTTTGAGGAAGCCGTTTGCTACCTTCGATATCGAGCCCTTAACACCCGAAATATCCCAGCTCTCGCCATAGGCTTTCGACCTATCCACCGAGCGTGAGTAGAGACCTTTTTTTATTTCGAGAAGGCGCTCTCCTCCCCATATTCTCTCTTTAAATTGTGGTCTAAATTTTATTGGATACACGATAAGAGGAGTTAAAACTTATTCTACTTAAATAATTCTTCGCATTTTGCCACCACATCTTCGACTTCGGGCGTAAGCGAGAATATATGGCTCGGTTTGAGATAGAATATCTCCTTGTCGGCCTTATAACGAGCCTCGCCGCCACCCGTAATATTGAGCATAATAGTAGCCTTACGGTCGATACGACCAGCCTGCACCTCCTTGATAAGGGTAGCCAACGCCACCGCAGGAGCAGGATGGATATCAATGCCCTCGGTCTGCTGGAATAGACGCGCAGCCTTCTGTGCTTGCAAGTTTGTCGCCTGCAACACATCGCCACCAGTCGCCTTCAAAGCGTCGTACAAACCACCTGCTATACCGTATGGTGGTTTACGATTTGAGAGTACCTTTGCATCTATGATAGTTGCATCGCGACGAGCATTGTTATCGTCGTATGGCAATAGTGCGCGCGAGTCGGCACGCCACGCATCATACATTGGTACAAATGGTGCATTCTGCGATACCATCAGTCGCATAAGGTTTGTGCCGTAGCGACCATCCTCAATAAGACGCATATTTGCCTCCCATGCAGCAATTGTTCCCGTTCCACTTCCTACGGCTTGAAAATAGTAATCAGGGATACGACCAATAGTTGTTACAGCAGATAGCACGGTAGTACCCATACCATCACGACGAGCGATATTCTTTGCGCCGCCCTCGGCGTAGAACATCTGCGACTTTAATGCCAAATTGCTCAGATTAATTGCATCGAAATAGTCTCCGCCCTTAGCGCACGCAATAAGTTTTACGCAGTCGTTTAGCGGTGCATCAAACCATAACGCATCGAGATTATCCGCAGGCACAGCCAACAACAATTTAATATTATTCTCGGAGCACACCTTCGCAAAGGCACGAGCCGTATTGCCTGCCGAAGCAACAACCAAAACTTTGTCATTATCTGCACTTGTGCGTGCACATACGCTATACGCCTCGGTCTCCTTGAATGAGCAGGTGGTCATCGTAGCCCCCTTCTCAGGGAAGTAGCCATTGAAGGTGATGTAGAGGTTTTCTAAGCCGATAGCCTTGGCTAACCCCTCGCTCTTATATGTTGTGTGCGTCGCTTCGCACTTCAACATTCGCTTCATCGGCAACCAATCTCGATATTTGTAGAGTCCGCTATCATCGTAGACGGTAAGTTGCTTTTTCGCATACTGCGCACGAATAAGCGAAGGCTTTTCGCAGGTGGGGCAGTCGAGCGACCAGCCGTTCTCCTCGAATACCTCGCCCGTAGCTACACATAGCAGGTCGTATTTTGTAGGAGTAAAATCTTTCATATCAAAAAATCTTTTTTATCCTATGAGGATAAAGTATGCAAATATTATTGCAAATATAATAAAATCTTTCGTAAAGATAAAGTAATAGCGATAATTTGAGTATTTCTACGGAGAAAAATGGTATGGATGCCAAAAACAAAAGAGATGTCGAAAGACATCTCCTTGCTTGCTTCTTTTGTCGGGGTACCAGGATTCGAACCTGGGACCCTCTGGTCCCAAACCAGATGCGCTAACCGGACTGCGCTACACCCCGTTGTTGTATTGCGAGTGCAAAGGTAAAGCATTTTTTTTAATCTGCAAACTTTTCTTGAAAAAAATTCGTATTTTTTTGCTTCGTCGCCCCTCGAATAGGTGCTAAATTCCTGAATTTATCGATAAAAAGTAATTTTTTTTGATTTTTGTGATACAACAAACGAAAAATTATATATCTTTGTAAGACATAAACTTAAAATAACCTAATATTTTATTTATGAACGGAAAAGTAAAATGGTTCGACCCTAAGAAGGGATACGGATTTATTATTGCAGAAGACGGCAAAGAGGTTTTTGTTCACTACACGGGAATTGTTAAAGAGGGATTTAAGGCCCTTAGTGAAGGACAGCTTGTAACCTACGAAATCGGTAATGGCGAAAAGGGCGAGCAGGCGGTAAATGTACAACTTCTGCCAAAAGAGTAGAAAAAAGAGGTCGAAAGACCTCTTTTTTTTATGCTCTCCGCACTCTGCGTTTGCGAGCTAATTCGCGTTCGAGTTTTAGTCGCTTTACCCTATTGACGCTATGACGCCAGAAGAGATATGCTGCGATGAAGAGCGCAACGCAAACTCCCAACGCTATGAGGTCGTTGGTGTCTACCGTAACCTCCTTGTCGAAGTGGTCCATCACAATTGTAATAAGCAGACCTCCGACAGCTCCGCCAATCATTGCCAAAAGCGTAGCCCAACGGTAGCGTGGAAATAGTTTGTAGAGCGAGCGTAAAATAGCCTCACCCAAAATCAGTACCCCTATGCAGTTCATAGTTTCGCTTACGATATATTGGGTATCGGGCTCCATCGGGATAAATCTGCAAACGAACTTCTCTCCGATGGCGAAAAGAAAGAAGAGAGCCATCTCCAAGCCTCCGATGCGCACACGCCACAAGTTGAACGATACCCCTCGGTTAATCTTGCGCAGTATCTGTATAAAGTTAGTTGCTTCCATCTGTCTTCTTCTTTTTTTTGATTCTTCCGCTTTTGCGTAGAGCCTCGGCGATAATATATTGCAGCTGACCGTTGGTGGAACGGAATTCATCTTCCGCCCACCTCTCGATAGCCTCCATCATCTCGGCATCAATACGAAGTACAAAACTCTTTGTAGGCTCCTTTGCCATATTTATTAGCTTTTAGCTATTGGCTTTTATTTTTTAATTGACAATTGACGAATTGACAATTGACCTTCGGTCTTCACTGCTCCGCCTCGGCAAAGTTTGCAAGCAACCTCTGCTCTCGGCTTAATCGCAGCGGTGACAATTAAAGGTATTTTTATTTAGGCCTGCGGCGCATTCTCTCGTCTCTCGTCTCTCGTCTAATGATGCAGAGTACCTGTATTTACCACCGGCTGTGCCGACTCATCACCACACAACACTACGAGCAAGTTGCTCACCATTGCCGCCTTGCGCTCCTCGTCAAGCTCGACAACCTCGTCTGCCGACAACTTGTCGATAGCCATCTTCACCATCGAAACAGCACCCTCAACAATCTTCT
>SUZP01000009.1 GCA_015059865.1 Rikenellaceae bacterium
CCTTTGCCACGCTGACATGGTAGTCCTTCAATTTTTGGGTTGGATTGAAATCCTTGCCCATCGACTCAAACGCTGCCGAACGAATTGTGCGGTTGCGAAGAGTTACTTTGTCGTTGAGTTTGTAAGGTGTAAAGAGCTTTGACTCTTTGAGGTCCTTCTTCTCTGCCATATTTTCTTGCTTTTAGCCATTAGCTATTAACCATTGGCTGTTAATTAAAATCAAAAATTCCTTTAATTGTCAATTGTCAATTATCAATTGTCAATTTAATATAGGAACGGAATAATCCTTTTGCGGTTGAGTTTTTTGAACTCCTCGCCAAACTCCTCCTCGTAGCGCTTGCGAAGGTCGCCTGCGCGAGGTGCAAGGTTTGCAAATGTCCACCACGCAAATACAACGCCCGCTACCGACCACGAGGCGATGGCGTAGCCTACCCACTCCATAAACTCGCCAAAGTAGTTTGCCGAAGATACATAGCGGAACATACCGCCGTAAGGAATGTAGTGCTTCTTGTCGCCCGGCTTGCGCAGGTGGCGAATGATGTAGTCCGAATGGAGGTTGGTGATGAAACCAAACAACCATACGCCAACACCGATGTAGATATAAGGCTTGCAGAACCAATCTGCGTAGTAGTCAGGGAAATAGGTCGGCACGATAAAGAACAACCAACCGCCCTGCATCAATGCGTTGAGGGTGTTGAAGGTCATTCCCATCAGCATAATCGATACGGGCATCTTCGAGTTGCCACGCAGCAACAATGGGAAGATGAACGAGCGTTGGAAGTAGTGGATTTGGATAATCGAGAACAATACCATTGGTGTAAGTTCGGTAGTCATTCCGCCCAAGTACCAAAGTATCCACATCGCCACAAATACGGGTGCCTCCATCAATACCCACGCCACCTTGTTTGGCACGGGGAAGCCGAATTTCGGGTTGTAGAGGTAGCCGTAACCAGCCTTTACGAAGTGCAGTGCAACGAAGACAACAAGAGCTGTTGCCGCCATCACAGCCAAGAAAATGTTGTAAGTAGAGAGTGTTATCATACTCGTTTGGGTATTAAAATCTGTCAAAGATACGAATTATTATTCAATCGCATAACTTTTTTGCGCAAAAAAGATACGAGGAGTTACACATTGAATAAGAAATGCATGATATCGCCATCCTCTACGATGTACTCTTTGCCCTCGATGCCGATTTTGCCTGCATCGCGACACGCCTTCTCCGAGCCAAGAGCCACATAATCAGCATACTTGATAACCTCGGCACGGATAAATCCCTTCTCGAAGTCGGTGTGGATAACACCTGCCGCCTGCGGAGCCTTCGTGCCCTTGCGGTAGGTCCAAGCGCGCGACTCGTCAGCTCCCGTAGTGAAGAATGTTTCGAGTTCGAGCAACTTGTAAGCCGCCTTAATCAAGCGATTTACACCCGACTCCTCCAAGCCCATATCCTCCAAGAACATCTGACGCTCCTCGTAGGTCTCCAACTCGGCAATATCCGCCTCGGTAGCCGCCGCCACGATAAGCATCTCGGCATTCTCGTTTGCGATAGCAGCCTTTACCGCCTCGGTGTGCGCATTGCCCGTTACGGCACTCGCCTCATCGACATTGCAGACATAGAGTACAGGTTTGTCGGTCAAGAGGTTAAGGTCGCCCATAACCTTGCGCTCCTCCTTGTCGAGTTCGAGCGTGCGGGCGCACAATCCCTGCTCCAACACCTCCTTGTAACGCACGAGGATATCGTACTGACGCTTAGCCAACTTGTCGCCACCCGTCTGAGCCTGCTTTGCCACCTTTGCGATGCGGTTTTCGACCGTTTCGAGATCTTTGAGCTGCAACTCGGTATCGATAATGCCCTTGTCGCGTACGGGGTCTACCGTACCATCGACATGGGTGATGTTGTCGTTGTCGAAGCAACGCAATACATGGATAATAGCGTTTGTATTGCGAATATTTGCAAGGAACTTATTTCCGAGTCCCTCGCCCTTCGATGCGCCCTTTACCAAACCTGCAATATCGACAATCTCGATAGTGGTGGGGATAACACGCTTTGGATTGTCAATCTCCGCCAACTTGACGAGTCGCTCGTCAGGTACGGTGATGATGCCGACATTCGGCTCGATAGTGCAGAAAGGGAAGTTTGCCGACTGCGCCTTTGCATTCGACAGACAGTTGAAAAGTGTCGATTTACCCACATTCGGGAGTCCGACTATGCCACATTGTAAAGCCATAAGTTTCTACATTTTTCTTAATTGACAATTGACGAATTGACAATTGACAATTAAAGGTATTTATTTTTAATTCTTAATTCTTTGCATTTTGCATTTTGCATTTTGCATTTCTCTCGTCTCTCGTCTCTCGTCTCTCGTCTCTCGTCTCTCGTCTAATCGTACAGTTCGTTTAGTATTCGTGCCAATCGCAAGCCGCCCGAAAGCAGCTGCTTCTCAATTACGGGAGCGTAGTATGCGATGTAGTCGTACGATACCTTGCTCTTTTCGGGTGTAGCCTTGTAAATCTCGGTCGCTATGGCGTGGCTCTCGTTGAGCCAATCCGTTGCTGTACCCCTCGACAACTCGGCTTTGCGCTCTGCGGTGCAGTAGCGGTTGAGTTGCTGCTCCCACTCGGTATAACTCCACTTGTGAGCCGCCTCGACAAGTGCCGTATCCCACAACGAGTGCAACTTCGTATCCTTGTTGAAGAACTTGACAATCACCTCGTTGCCGCCTCTGTCGCTCAAACGACCTGCGTGCATCGGGCAGTGGATATCGCCTACAAGGTGTATCAACATTCTCAGTCGTACGCTCTCCTGCTCTGCCGAGAGTTTGCCACTCTTAATCTCGGCAATGATGCTGTTTATGGCGGTTACCACATCGCCTTTCTCGTTCTTGGGCATTGTGTTGTAGGTGTAACCCTCATCGACATTGGCGTAGTGCCAGGTTTTGGTGTAGCGATATTGGTCGCTGTAACTTGCATTGTCGAGCCAATTGGCGAAGTAGACCAACGAGTGGTCGCCCAGCTTCTTGACCACCTTCTGATACGCTTCGGGCGTTAGGTTACACTCGGCAATATACGCCACCACATCGTGCCCCTTCTGCCCCCAACCGAATGAGGGAAGGTAAGACAACAATGCAACAACTATAATAATATACCGCTTCATTATCAATTGTCAATTCTTCAATTGTCAATTTGAATTATTGGTTCATCGTAGCGAGGAACTCCTCGTTTGTGCGAGTGAGAGTCATCTGCTTTTCGAGGAACTCCATAGCCTCGACAGGTGTCATATCCGAGAGGTACTTGCGGAGAACCCAAGTGCGCTGCATCATCTCGCGCGAGATAAGTAAATCCTCACGGCGCGTACTCGATGCCACAACATCTACGGCAGGATAGATGCGCTTGTTGGCGATGCGGCGGTCGAGCTGCAACTCCATATTACCCGTACCCTTGAACTCCTCGAAGATAACCTCATCCATCTTCGAGCCCGTCTCGATAAGGGCTGTGGCGATGATGGTGAGTGAGCCTCTCTCCTCGGTGTTACGCGCAGCACCAAAGAAACGCTTTGGCTTGTGGAGCGCGTTGGCATCGACACCTCCCGACAACACCTTACCCGAAGCAGGCTGCACAGAGTTGTAGGCGCGAGCCAAACGGGTGATAGAGTCCAACAGAATAACTACATCGTGTCCGCACTCAACCATACGCTTTGCCTTTTCGAGAACCATCTCGGCCACCTTGACATGGCGCGAAGCCTGCTCGTCGAAGGTTGAAGATACCACCTCGGCCTTTACATTGCGAGCCATCTCGGTAACCTCCTCAGGTCGCTCGTCAATGAGGAGCACTATCATATAGACCTCAGGGTGATTGTCCGATATGGCGTTGGCAAGGCTCTGCAAAATCATTGTTTTACCCGTCTTAGGCTGTGCCACGATAAGGGCGCGCTGTCCCTTGCCGATAGGGGAGAAGAGGTCTACAATACGATTTGTGATGTTGTTGTGTCCTGCTCCCGTAAGGTTGAACTTCTCGCTTGGAAAGAGTGGGGTGAGATACTCGAACTGCACGCGGTCACGCACAAGGTCGGGCTCCAAGCCGTTAATCTTGGTGATGCGCACGAGAGGGAAGTATCGCTCACCCTCCTTTGGTGGGCGGATAATTCCCGATACGGTGTCGCCAGCCTTCAAGCCAAACAACTTAATCTGCGATGGCGATACATATATATCATCGGGCGAGTTGAGATACTTGTAGTCTGACGAGCGCAGGAAACCGTAACCATCAGGTATAAGTTCCAAGACACCCTCGCCATAGACCTCTGCCGTGAAGTCGTCTTTGGTTATAGGTCGCTCCTCTTGCATCTCCTGAGGCTCGCGAGCCTCCTCTTGCTTGGTGGCAACATCTACATTGTCGGCCTTTTGCACCTCGTTCTTCTCCTCGGTTGTAGGCTGTGGAACCTTCTCCGCAGCTTCACTCTTTGGCTTGCGACCACGCTTTTTAGGCTGTGGCACAGGCTCCTCCGATGCAACATTCTCGGAGGGGGTAGCAGCCTCTTCTGCAACCTTTGTGTCGCCACTCTCTTCGGCAATCTTCTTGGTGGCCTCCACCTTCACCGCGCCAAGACGAGCACGCTTGCGCTTTTGTGGCGCAGGAGCAACGGCTTCTGCTGCAACTTCGACAGCGACCTCCTCGTTTAGTCTCTCCGAGTTCTCTCTATTCTCCTCGGCGGCACCTATCGACGATATGCGAGCGATTAACTCTCTCTTTGATAATTTTTCCTCTGTGATACCGAGCACTTTTGCGATTTCGCGCAACTCGGCAACTGTTTTGCCTTGAATAGCAATTAAATCCTCCATAATCTCAATTTTCTGCGATTTTCGTCATTGGCCGAACGACCAATGGTTATACGGGCGTCTATTTTGTAGCCCCAAATAACGATGCAAATATAGTGCTTTTATTGTAAATAAAAAATATTTTTTCAACTTTTAACTTTCTGCGCACCCCAGTAACCCCCAGTAAAGGGCGGAACGCCCGCCCCCAGTAAAACACCGCAGGTGTGTCCCCAGTAAACCCCAGTAAATTCTGCGCCGTGATAAGGGTAGGAGTTCCGACAAGCCACCCAAAAAAAGGAGCTTGCGCATCACTGCGCAAGCCCCTCACCTAATTAAATTAAACCAAACCAAACAAATTTACCAACTTGTTTCATCTTTCTCGCCTGGAAGTCCCGGCAACTCGTAACCGCCATTGCCTCCACTTACTTGGTAGCCGCGCTCGGCTGCTACCTCATACGCCATAACCTCTGGAACAATATATGTCTTTCTCATAACTCTTACTTTTTAATTATAAATTCTTAATTTCCCCAAGTGCCGTAATCAATAGCATCCTTGCTTTCCAAGAATAATACACCTTCATACTCTGTACGGTTCTCGCGAATACCGATAGCATAGTCGAATATATTTGTTGCTGTGAGGTCGGTAAACTGGCCAACAGCCTTACCATCAGCACCAATGGTTACAGCAGTTGCGATGCGACCACCAAGCTTCACATTTGAAAATGCAGGAGTCTTGACAGTTGTAGTTGTCTCGCCAGTAGTCTCATCGGTCGATGTTGATGTTGTAACAACATCACCTGTACCCATACCCACATTTGGACAAGGGCTATATGTGCCATCTCCATTATCTATACAAGCGATAATATCGCAGTGTACCTGAGTGTCTCTATATCCTCTATCACTCGAATACATCGTTCCCTGAATACCTCCAACATGGAGCAATGGATAGCTCTCATTATTATCTGCATCAACAATCTTGACAAGCTTGGTAAGGACAGTGATATTACCTGTATTGATAAACGACTCCAAACTCCTTGTTGAGTTGAAGTTATCGCCTGCAATGCCACCTACATAGGTGTTGCCGTTCGCTGTACCCTCGAAAATAATATCTCCCTTGTTGAGGGCTGCGCCTTTGTTGCTGTCGCCACTGGTTACATTATTTCCGTTCCAGTAACCAAAGATACCTCCCATATTCCATCGGCCTTTTGTTGCAGCATCCTTGGTTACATGTAGTTTGCCTTCGTTGGTAAGCAAACTGTTGTTATAGACATAGAAGTTAGAGTTACGGCCATATCCAATAACACCACCGACATTACGGTCACTGGCAGATGTACAAGTCATACCAAATTCGATGTCACCCTTATTCACTACGGTTTTCTGGTTTCGGATATAAATTCTCGATGCTTTCGAAGCGGATCCGTGTTGCCCAACAATACCACCGCACATGATATAACCATTTGATGTACCAGAGAAGGTAATATCCGCCTTATCTGAGTTAATTGCTCCGTTGTACATATCTACTTGCGACCATGTTGTTACTAAACCTATAATTCCACCAATATAGGTTGTTGCGTGTGTACCACTGATAGTAATAGCTCCCTCGTTTAATGCCTCATCGTTAAATTTGATACTGCTGTATGTACCGACAGTATCAGTAGCACCCTCCTTAGCATGTCCTGTTGAAAGAGTTGCAACCAGACCGCCAACGAACAACTCACTGGAAACTGTTCCCGAAACCGAAATATCGCCAGTCGCACTATTTGTAGCCTTCTTATCAAATACAATGGTAATCGCCTCCTTGTTGTGTCCGAGCAGACCTGCAATAAACAAATCAGGCGTTGTTCCACCAAAAGTCATTGCACCCTCGTTTACAGCATCGCCATTGAAGGTGAGCGCACACTTACCCAGTGTTGTGTATGACAAGAGACCTGCCATATAGACATTGTCGGTATGCTTGCCTTCTACGCTAATGCTTCCCTTATTAGTTACAGAGCTATTGAAAGTTACAGTAGAGCCGTTATCAGGCACACCAATCACTCCTCCAAGTCGGAGACCCGGAGATGAACCAGAGATAACAATATTACCCTTATTAACTACCTCACCTTCGAAGGTAATGTGGACATTAACAGTCGGATAACCGAATATACCTCCTAAGCGGTTGTAATTATTGATGTTTGCTCCACTCATAGATATCGAGCCATTATTTGTAGTCTTACCTGCAAATGTAAAGACCTTCGGACTACCGCTTGTTCCATTTGAATAACCAATCATACCACCGATATTACAGCCTCGTGTATTAGCTTTAATATTGATATTGCCATTGTTTACACTATTCTCAAATGTTGCCACCGATTGCGCACCGCGATAGCATCCAACAAATCCGCCTATATAAGCTATTACTCTGGTCTGAGTTCCCTCATTCCAAGTGATATTACCATTATTTGTACAGTTGTAGAACGATACAAAGCGGTCTGCATCGGATACATCTGTGTAGGCTACAAAACCTCCCAAGGCGAAATTTATATTCGATGCCTGACCCTCAGGCATTGCAGATTTAATAACTACATTCGCATTGTTTACACAACTCTTAAAATCTACACCCTTAGCAATACCTACAAAGGTTCCGGCAGAGTTATCTGCAAATGCAGTAGCAGTAGATGATGTGTTGTTGATAGTAATCGTACCACTTGTAGAGCAGTTTTCAAATACCGAAGGGCCCTCTTCGGTAATAGATGTTACTCTGCGAGCAAAAGCACCAGTTGTAGGTTTACCCGTCTGCTCGATATTTACTTCCAGATGCAAACCCTTGAACGAAGCAGAGGTAGTTTCAAACAATGGAGCATACAAACCCTTGATAGCGTAGCCGTTACCGGTTATTGTTCCGATGTAATTTGGCGCATTGATTGGCTCCCAAGCAGGATAATTTACATCGCCAGCATCTGGCACCTCAACATCATTTACAAAAATAGCATTAAGAGTTGAGCCACCCTCAACTGCCTCCTTGAACTTGATTAAGTCACCATAATTAGCAATTAGATACACCTCAGGATTAGTCGCCGTCTCAGCCGTAGTAGCTGGCTCAAATACAATATTGCTTGTAAACTCGCGCACTGTACCTGCGTTAATAGGTTTGGTGGTGTTGGTTTTTATGGTAGTGAACATTACGCCATCGGCACTCTCCAAAGTTATATACAACTCGCCATATACACCGGCAGGAACTGCTACATGAATATAGGCAGGATTCTCGCTTGTCGATGTACCCACTGGTACTGGGAAACCTGCGTTGCTTGCAGCCTTGTAGGTGATAACCTTAGTTGCACCCTTAGTTGCAGTGAGTTTGCCCTCTGCATCAACATTGAACGCTCCTGCGATAGGCTTGCGGTCTACGGTCGAGATACGCACCTCTTCAATAAATGCAGGCGCCTCTGTTCCGCTAACGATGCCAATCTTCAAAACACCAGTCAAGTGTTTGAGAGTAACATTGTTAAGGTCGTTTGCGTAGCCGTACATCACAGCGGCACCATTACCGAAAGTGGTATTGCTTGTGTGAGTCTGCTCAGCTGCAAATACAACCTGATTAGTTGTTCCCTCTACTGCTGGATAAGCAATGAAATAAGGCGCACTGCCAAATCCATTTTTGAAGGTAAAGGTTGCGGTTGTGCCATTTGCTTCGCCTTCTGCAAGAGCATTTGATACATAGCCATTTACCGAAATAGCATCACCCTCTGCCCAAGTGAGAGGATAGATTCCGTCAGCCTTTTCGCCGAGCTGAGTACGGGTGTCGTCAAGCGACAATGTGAGAGTTGTCGGGCCTCCGTTGAGATCTACTCCGAGGTCCTCAGTTGTGTCTGTGGTACAAGCTGTTATGCCCGCTACCGCTGCAACTGCCATGAAAAGCTTAAAAATCCGTTTCATTGTTCTTTTTAGTTTTAATTTTAGGTTTTAAGTTATTTTGAAAAAAAAAGTTTTGTTGTTTTTTGTTTTGCGAACTCCTGCCCTTGTCACGGCGCAACTATTATGGCGGCGCAGTCTGCGACTGCTTTATGGCGACGGGCGTTCCGCCCTTTACTGGGGGCGCACCTGCGGTGCTTTACTGGGGAGCGCTTTAAGTTTTTGCTTTTTTTAATTCTTAATTTTTAATTTTTAATTAAAGCAACGCTTTATGCGAACGGCTTTAAATGCTTGGTAATCAGCTAATTAAAACCCCAAAATCCCCCCCCCCGAATTTTTCGGGGGAGGGATTTTGCCTCCGCATTTAGGCGTTCACTTATGCAAATATACAAAAAAAATGTAAAAACCAAATATTTTTAATAAAATAAAATGAATAAATATGTAGCAGTCAGCGCATTTGTGACCGCTACATATCTATTCTGTTAAGTGAGATGTGCTCTCTGTTGCTACTCTCTAATAGTTGCGCAACTGGAAAACTATTTTATTGCAGTATAACTCGCCTTCGTGCAGTAAGATAGATGGAAAATCGGGGTTGTTTACTGCGTTCGGGTGGGTTTGACAAGCGATAGCTACGCCGGCATAATCTGCGTAGCGACCGCCCGACTTGGTGGTAGGGCATCCACCTGCCAACCAGTTGCCGGTATAGACCGTACAGCCCGGTTGCGATGACAAGACCTTAATCAAACGGCCTGTCTTTTCGCAGCGCAACTCGCCAACTTCGCCCAAAATATTCTTCTGCCAACCATCCACAACAAAGAAGTGGTCGTGTCCGCGGAACAAATCGATATGGTTGAAAATCGAGCCTATATCCTTGCCTAAACGGTTCCAATCGGTGAAGTCCTGCGCCGAGCCCTTCATCGGAAGAAGTCTGCCCGTAGGGATTTGCCTTTCGTCAGACTCCAATACACGCGAGGCGTTAAGCTTCAACTCGTGGTCGAGCACCGAGCCACTCGCCTCGCCTGCTAAGTTCCAGTAGATATGGCTGGTGAGGTTTACGGGCGTAGTGCCATCGCTCTTTGCAAGATAGGTTATTTCGAGATTGTTCTCGTCATCGAAGTCGTAGATAGCCTCTACTGTAACCTCGTGAGGATAGCCTTGGTCGCCATCCTCCGACACGAGCGAAAAGACCACGCGGTTGGTCTCCACGCGCGACTCCCACAAGCAATTAGCAAAGCCCTTTGTTCCGCCGTGGAGGTGGTTGGGTGCACTATTCACTTCGAGGCGATACTCCACGCCCTCGATAGTCATCATTCCGTAGGCGATGCGATTGGCCACACGACCTATCGTCTTGCCACTCGCTGCACTATCGCCAAAGTAGCTCATCGGCTCCTTATAGCCAAGCACCACATCGTCAATATTGCCATTGCGGTCGGCATACTTTACCGATACAACCCCTGCGCCTATGTTCGAGAGTTGTACCTCACTGCCAAGCGCATTCTTCATCGTGTAGATGATTATCGCTTCACCCTCAGGCGTTACACCCCAAATATTCTGCTCTATTATCATAGAACAATTAAGAATTAAGAATTCCTTTAATTATCAATTATCAATTGTCAATTGTCAATTACTCCAATGGCTTTACATTGGCGATAAGGTAGTCGATGCGCTTCAAGCACTCCTCCTTGCCGATGAACGAGGTTACATCGTACATACCGGGACCCTTGCCTGCACCTACCAAAGCCAAACGCAAAGTGTTCATAATCTGCCCCATACCGTACTCCTTCTCGGTAATCCAAGCGTGAACAATCTGCTCGGTATTCTCCAACGAGAAGTCATCAATCGAAGCCAGCACCTCGCGCAACTCCGCCAAGCGAGCAGGGTTTTCGCCCTTCCAATACTTCTTCAACTGCTTCTCCTCGTACTCGGTAGGAGCGATGAAGAAGTAGGAGGTCAAATCCCACAAATCACTCACGAATGTAGCACGCTCCTTCATTATGAAGGCCGCCTTACCTGCCACTTCGTCGGATACCTCAATGCCATGCTCGCGCAAGATTGGTTGATAGATAGGGTAGAGCTCCTCGGCTGTCTTGGCGTGCATATACTGCGCATTGAACCACTTTGCCTTATCCGGTTGGAAGCGTGCGCCTGCCTTCGACACTCGGTCGAGCGAGAAGGCATCAATCAACTCCTGCATAGAGAATATCTCCTGCTCGGTGCCCGGGTTCCAGCCAAGCAACGCCAACATATTTATAAATGCCTCGGCAAAGTAGCCATCTTCGCGATATCCGCGTGCCGTTTCGCCCGTAGTTGGCGATACCCAACGGAGTGGGAATACAGGGAAGCCCATCTTGTCGCCATCGCGCTTGGACAACTTGCCGCCACCCGTAGGTTTTAGCAGCAATGGAAGATGCGCAAACTCAGGTTGCGAGTCGGTCCAGCCAAAGGCTCTGTACAACAGATAGTGCAAAGGCAACGAAGGCAACCACTCCTCGCCACGAATAACATGCGAAATCTCCATCAAGTGGTCATCCACGATATTAGCCAAGTGGTAGGTTGGCAGAGCATCTACCGACTTGTAGAGCACCTTGTCATCGAGCGTAGAGGTGTTTACCTCGACATCGCCACGAATCAAATCGTGCATCTTTACAATCTCATTCTCAGGCATCTTGAAGCGGATAACCCACTGGTCGCCACGCGCAATACGAGCCTCGACCTCCTCCTGCGATAGCGAAAGCGATGTAGGCAGGGTAGTGCGCACCTTGAAGTTGTAGGCGAAGGTCTCGCCACGGCTCTCGTACTCTTTGCGAAGAGCATCTAACTCCTCGGCTGTATCGAAGGCGTAGTATGCCCAATCGGCCTCTACGAGTTGTGTAGCATATTTCAGATAGAGGTCACGACGCTCGCTCTGACGATATGGAGCGTGAGGGCCCCCAACACCGACACCCTCGTCAATCTCGATGCCGCACCATTTGAGCGACTCGATAATATAATCCTCTGCACCCGGTACAAAACGCTGTGAGTCGGTATCCTCGATACGCAAAATCATCTTACCGCCATGTCGGCGTGCAAACAAATAGTTGTACAATGCGGTACGAACACCGCCAATATGAAGTGGTCCCGTAGGACTTGGCGCAAAGCGCACACGAACTTCTCTCATAATATATTTTTTTTAGACGAGAGACGAAAGACGAGAGATGAGAGTTTTAATGCAGAATGCAAAATGCAAAATGCAGAATGCAGAATTATTTTTCAACTACTCACTACTCTCTACTCACTACTCTCTAATTAAAAGTTTTCCGTTACTCCCAGAGGTTGCGAGGATAGACTCCCTCCTCAATCAACTTCTCAATCTTGGCAACCAACATCGGCTTATCCTCCTTGTAGGTTACGCCAAACCACTGTGCTGTGGTCGAAAGCACCTTCATACGAGCTTCGCCTTTGTTGATAAGTTTGTTTACCATATATGGGATGTAGAACTCTGCTTTGAGATTGGTCTTTGCATCATCCGATGCAAGGAATGTCTTAAACTCCTCTGCCGAGTGTGCGAAGTAGTCGGGTGTAAAGCCAAAGAAGTTCATCGAAACAGGGGTGTTCTCTTCGAGTGCAACATCTTCGCCGAGGTCGTGGAATACGATTGTACCCTCTGCGTTGCGCTCAATCTTGGTGCGCTCAACCATCGATGTAAGCATACGATTTTCGTCTATCGTGCAGACACCACGCGATACGGTGCCATTCTCCGACAAGGTCTTATTAACCTCGTAGCCTACCATTGCATACTCGCCCTTTGCGCCTTCGAGCTGCGAGAGGTAGTTGCCCATCACGCGGTAGGCATCTTCGCCGTAGAAGTCGTCGGCATTGATTACTGCAAAAGGCTCATTTACAGCCGTTGCACCCATCATTACAGCGTGGTTTGTGCCCCAAGGCTTCTCGCGACCTTCGGGGATAGTAAATCCCTCTGGTAGGTAGTCTAACTCCTGAAAAACAAAATCTACCTCGATGCGGCCACCGAAACGCTCTTTTGAGAACATCTCCTTAAACTCCTTCTCGAAAGAGTGGCGGATAACGAATACCACCTTGCCAAATCCTGCGCGAATAGCGTCGTAAATAGAGTAGTCGATAATAGCCTCGCCATTAGGACCTACCCCGTCCATCTGTTTTAGCGAGCCATAGCGTGAGCCCATACCCGCTGCAAGCACTAAAAGTGTTGGTCTTACCATAATTGTATTACTTGTTAAATTGTATATTTTCGATAGCTTAGTGTAAAATACTCACAAAGATAGTGTAAAATAATTAAGAATTAAAAATTAAGAATTAAAAATTAACCAAAAGTTGATGTCGGAGTAAAAAAAAGAGTGATGGTGACTATTATTGATATTTTGTTGGGTAAAACAAATAATAAATTCAAAAATTATTCGTAACTTTACCAAGTTAATTTTATTTATTGCGAAATGGGCTTTTTAAATAGCATAAATTCGTGGTTTGGCGGATTGTTTCGTAAGCGTAGAGTTACGCTGTTTGACCGCGACGAGGAGCGTTGGCGCGTTTATCTATCACCAGCAACGCTGACTGCAATAGGTGTGGCGGTGGTGACACTCGTATTTGGTGTGTTGCTTGTTCTTGTGGCCTACACTCCATTGCTCGATTTGTTACCCGGATATCGTACCAATGCAGGTCGCTCGCGAGAAATGCTTATTCGCAGCATTGTGCGTATAGACTCGTTGGAACGCAAGATGAATGATATGCTCACCTACAACGAAAATCGTATACTTGTTGTGAGTGGTAAAACCCCTGCTATGCAGTCGGTGAAGAGTGATTCGTTGCAGCGTAGCAAATCCTTTGTCGCGCCATCAAAAGCAGACTCATTACTGCGTCAAAAGATAGAGAATGATGAGCGTTATCGTCTTAGCGAGGCGAAACCTAAGTCCGCGGCACAGAATACTTTGAATGCCGTATCGCCGATGTATGGTATTATAGCCGAGCGATTTAACTCGAAAGGTCTGCTTGGTGTGCGTATCAATGGTGCAAAAGATGCGCAGGTGTCGGCAATAGCCGATGGGGTGGTAGTTTTGAGTGATTGGTCGCCTGAGGCTGGACACAGTGTAGTCATTCAGCACAAGGACAACTATCTCTCGGTATATCGTCATATCTCAGGCGTTTTGTTGTCGAAAGGCGAGCGAGTACAGAGTGCTCAGGCGATAGGTTATGCAGGTAGCGATAAGGATGCAGACCTTTCAATGCTCGAATTTGAACTTTGGCGTGAGGGTAAGGCGGTAAACCCCGAACTCTATATTATTTTCTAAATCGAGGAAACAGATGGAGAAACAACGACTTTCGATACTTGGTTCGACAGGCTCAATAGGAGAACAAACGCTCGATATTGTACGGGAAAATCCCAACCGCTTTGAGGTTGCATCGCTCACTGCGCACAAGAATTGGCAACGCTTGGCAGAGCAGGCTATCGCCTTCGATGCAGATACGGTGGTTATTGGCGATGAACAATACTACAAACCCCTCTGTGAGGCTTTGGCGAAATATCCGATAAAGGTCTTTGCAGGCGATGACTCCATCGCTGCGGTTGCCTCGGCAGGAAACTGCGACACTGTGGTTAATGCGTTGGTTGGTTATGCGGGCTTGATACCTACGGCTCGCGCTATCGAGGCGCACAAGCGCATCGCCTTGGCGAACAAGGAGACGCTGGTTGTGGGAGGTGCTACGATTATGCCGATGGCAATAAAGCATCACGCGCCAATCTTGCCGATAGACTCGGAACACTCGGCTATTTTTCAGTGCCTTATTGGCGAGAACTCGCCGTTGCGCCGACTTATCATCACTTGCAGCGGTGGTGCTTTGCGCGATGTGCCAAAGGAGCAACTCGTGAATATTACTGCCGAGCAGGCTCTGCAACACCCTCGTTGGGATATGGGGGCAAAGATTACTATCGATTCGGCAACGCTCGTAAATAAAGGCTTCGAGGTTATCGAGGCGCATTGGTTGTTTGGTACGCCTGCCGAGAAGATTGATGTGGTGATACACCCCGAGTCGATAATCCACTCGATGGTGGAGTTCGAGGACGGCTCGATTAAGGCTCAGATGGGCGAGCCGGATATGCGCACCCCAATCAGCATTGCGCTGATGTATCCGGAGCGTGCAGTGCGCAACACACCGCCTTTTGACTTTGTAAAAAACTCCTCGCTTACCTTCCGTGAGGTGGATAATGAGAAGTACCCTGCACTCGGCATCGCCTACGACTGCTTGCACCGAGGAGGCTCGGCAGCGGCTACGATGAATGGTGCAAATGAGGTGGCTGTGGCTGCATTTCTCAAAGGGCAATGTCGCTATACGGATATTGTCGGAGCGATTGAATATGCCCTCGTGAAGGCTCAATTTTCGGCAACGCCTTCGCTTTCGGACTACGCCACAATTGATGCCGAGTCGAGACGATTGGCAAAGGAGTTCTTGAAGTTGTAACGATGTTTGAGAATAGAGATATAGAGAGGTTTGCCGTTCGCCTTGCCTACTACCTTGTGACACTTGTCTGTTTGGGTGTGTTGGCGTGGGCATTGTATTATGCCTATCTCTATTTCAATATTCCGCTTGTTATTTGGATACTTCTCTACATCGCCATTGCGGCATACTTGGTCGGTGTAGCGATATTTGCGCACAGAAAGAGAGGTTTTGCGAGAGTTATTGCCCACAGTGCAACATTGCAGTTGGTGCCGTTGTGTGGTGCGATATTGCTCTTTTGTCTTGTTTCGAGGGGCGACAACTACAAACCCCTACCCGGCAAGCCAAGTGCCTACGAGCGAGCCTTCAACGATATGCAAGACAAACAGAAGGCGGCGGCTTTGGCGAATGGGCTTGCGCCATTCAAGTCGAGAGCCGAGATTGAGGAGCGATACAGAGAGTTGCGCCGAAAGGATAAGTTGGTGCGCATCGAAACCAACTCCAAGTATGTGGTGCGAGAATTGACCTACTCCTCGCCTTATGTAGTGCCGAAAGTGGAGGAATTGTTGGAGGATATCGCCGACTCCTTTCAGGAGAAGACGCAGTCGAAGGCGAAATTTATCGTTACGAGCGTACTCCGCACCGAGGAGGATGTAAAGAAGTTGAGAGGGGTAAATGGCAACGCATCGACTGCATCGTGCCACTGCAACGCCACAACGATAGATATTTCGTATGTGCGTTTTTCGCCCGATAAGGTCAAACCTCGCAACAACTACGAACTGCGCTTGGCATTGGCACAAACACTGCACAAACTCCGTAAGGCAGGGCGATGCTATGTGAAGATTGAACGAAAGCAATATTGCTATCATATAACGGTAAGATAAGAATTGAGAATTAAAAGTATTATATATGGATATTTTAATCAAAGTTTTACAGTTTTTTATGAGCTTGACACTGCTCGTTGCGGTGCATGAGTTCGGACACTTTATTATGGCGCGCATCTTCAAGATTCGTGTCGAGAAGTTCTACATCTTCTTCGATGCAGGTTTTTCGCTCTGGAAGAAGAAGTGGGGCGATACGGAGTATGGCCTCGGTTGGTTGCCTCTCGGAGGTTACTGCAAGATTGCAGGTATGGTCGATGAGAGTATGGATAAGGAGCAGCTGGCATCGGCTCCACAACCTTGGGAGTATCGTGCAAAACCCGCTTGGCAGCGCTTCTTGGTGCTGATTGCAGGCGTTACTATGAATGTTATCCTCGCCTTTTTCATCTACTGCGGCATCTCCTTCTCGTACGGCTCGCAGTATATCTCGAATGAGGATATGATTTACGGCTACGAGTTCAGCCAGAGTGCCGAGCAGTTGGGCTTCCGTGATGGCGACCGCATCGTAACCATCGGTGGCGAGAAGGTGGAGAATATCAATTCTATTCTCGGCAAGATTCTTCTTGCAAAGGAGAATTGCGAGGTGGAGGTTATCCGCGAGGGCGCAGAGCATAAGTTCGTGCTTGACAACGAGATACTCAACATTATGCGCAAAGAGAATACCTTCGAGAAGGAGCGTCTTTACTCGCCGCTTATTCCGTTTGTGGTGGATAGCATCGCAAATGTGGCAGTTGCAGAGGCGGGCTTGCAGAGGGGCGACCGCATTATCGGCATTGGCGAGGAGTCGTTGCCATACTTCAACCACTACGCTGACCGCCTTGCGAAGTTGGCAGGTACGACTGCCGATATTAAGGTTTTGCGTGGTGCAGATACCTTGTCGTTGGCTCTGCCTGTAAATGCGGAGGGTAAGTTGGGCGTTGTAACCGAGAACTTCTTTAAGGTACGCACCGAGGAGTACAACTTCTTCGAGGCTATCCCTGCGGGCGCACGACTGACCGCCAAGACGATTAAGAACTATTGGGATCAGCTTGTGCTTATCGTAAAACCTGATACGGGTTTGTACAAGCATGTGGGCGGCTTTATCGCTATCGGCAATATCTTCCCTTCGGAGTGGGATTGGCACCAATTCTGGTCGATGACGGCGTTTTTGTCGATTATCTTGGCGGTGATGAATATCATTCCTATCCCCGGACTCGATGGCGGACATATGATATTCACCTTCTGGGAGATGCTTACGGGCCGCAAGGTGAGCGAAAAGGTCTTGGAGGTCGCACAGTATATCGGTATGATACTGATTCTCGCGTTGATGCTGTTTGCCAACGGAAATGATATTTACAAACTGTTTAAGTAGTTTGTAAATTGAGAATTGAGAATTGACAATTGAGAATTACAGGTATCGCCGAGCAATTGATTTTGCTCGGCGATGTTGTTTATATTCCTTCCCTAAGTTAGGGGAGGTGGCTGAAAGCCGGAGGGGTATTTAGTTTCTCGCTCTTTTAGCCATCGGTCATTAGCTTTTCGTGAGATTAAAGAATTTAGGGAGTTTAGCGAAAGCTATTCTCCCTAATCTCATTAAATTCCCTACACTCCCTACTGCCGGGTATCGTTTTCGATACCTATGGCATGGAAGGGTTGCTCTCTTTGATAATTTGGTCGAATAGGTGTTCCAATTCTGCTGCTAATCGCCAATCATCACCGATATGCATCTCAATACCTTCACGATTGATTCCTTTCAAATTGATTAACAATGTATAGTCGTGAACGAGAGTATCATTATTTTGCACAAGGTTTACCGATGAATGTTTTTGTGCAGTAGCACCTCCTATAATAGCACCCGTCTTACCTCCAAAAAAATCGCCAGCCAAACTGCTAATAACAACATCTTTTGTATCTGCTGATGTTGTAATACTTCCGCTAATATCACCCTTGGTAATTTGACAATTATCTACTAATTTATATGATGCAATATCTGCAAAAGGAAATGCGATGTCGTTTATATATATGACTTTATGATTAACAAATAGTGCAAAATAGCCATAATCAGTTAGGTCATTAGGGCGTATAACTCTATCAGGTGTTCCGTGCTTTTCGGTTAAAAGTTCTAACGCATTATCTATTTTCGACTGGGTAGATTCGATCTTTTGCTGTTCCCTTTTTTGGGCATATTCATCGTAGGCTTCTTGTTGCCTTGATTGCTCTTTTTCTGCACTATTTTTCGCAACAATAATCACTATAGCTATCGCTGCAACAATTCCTATAAGCCCCAATATAACAACAATATTCTCTACAATTAGAGCAAGCATAACAAAAAATACTACAAAAGATGTTATGCTACCAGAAATACTTGTTCTCATACTACTCAACTTTTTTGATAGTAATTCCTTCTATATTAGAATTTACATAGTGCATGAATTTCGAAAAGTTCGCAGGTGTCCACTGATTACTTACATAAATTCTTTTGTTGCCAAAAATTAGAGGGATAAATCTGTGAAGTTCTTTATCCTTAACCTCTAATTCATCACGAACTACGCCATGTGAGCCTTGAAGATCAGAAGGAAATGTATTTTTTAGTTCATCAATCGTTAATGCACCTCTATTTCTTAAATATGTTTCTACTACTATTGCAGGAGTTCTGCATTTTCCATAATTGCCTTCGCCATTTACCGAATACCGAGAATAATCCTTGTCCGAGTAGTTTTTTACAGTCTTTGCATATATTGGAATTTGTGTCTGATTAACACTAATGCTTGTAGGTGTTTTCAATGTTTTATAAGTATCACTAATGATACTCTTTACTAAACACGATAATTTATTAAATGTGTCTTGGTTAACATTTTCGTTATACACCTTTTGTATAAAGTATCTTACCAAATCAGCGGATGGAGATAGCAATTCATTTTTAATTAAAGTTTCCAACTCTTTTTTGTATTTGCGTTCTCTTGCAAAATTTAATATGGCATCAATGTTAAAATATGATTTACAAAAGAGTTTCAACTCCTCTATTTCACTATCGCTAATATTCGACATATCAATCTCGTAGAATGGTTGTGCATCCATTATGTTTGGGCGTTGAAGATCTGCGTAAAATCTATACACGATACCATTTGTCAGGATGCCAAGTTTTGTTTCAGGAGAAGCAATGTAATATCGATATAACTGATTTATATGTGGTGTTAAATCTCTCTCTTCACAACGCTTGCATTCTATTAGGATAATAGGCTTATTGTTAATCAAAATAGCATAATCCACCCTCTCTCCATTTTTTATTCCTATATCACATTTTAGTTCAGATATAATCTCGAAGGGATTATAAACATCATATCCTAATGCTTCAATAAATGGCAGAATTAGAAAGCGCTTTGTCTCTTCTTCGGAGTGCAAAATATTCTTATATTCATTTATACGCTCTGATAATAGCCTAATAGACTCCTTAAATTCCATAGTTTCCTCATAATTGCCCACCAACCCCGAATGTGCGGTTACTATAAAAAGAAAGTGTGAGGTTGATTTTCGTCTATTTGATAGAAGGTTCTGACAAAACCTTTGAGAAGATAAACGATTGAAGCCCCACACTTGAATAGTATGGGTATGCCAAAATTGGCATAGCGTCATAACTATACAAGGAATGAGTGCTATTCGCCGTTCCTTCTCATTGAAAACTGTCAGATTCTCTACCAAGAACAATACGAAAAACACTTTCTATATGTCTGCAATCCGAGGACTGCACCACAAATTTAGAAATTATTTTCGAGAGTTGCAAAGTTGCGATAGTAAAATAGTGGTTATTAGTGGGAGTTAGGGGCTATTAGCGGAAATTAGAGTGGCGCACCACTAATAGCCTCTAAACGCCTCTAACTGCCGCTAAAATCCTCTCCCAAAAAACTTTTAATTCTTAATTCTCAATTTTTAATTTTTAATTCTTAATTTTGTGCCAAGCAAAATTAAGTACTATGGCAGAGGCAAAGAAGGCGTATGTGTGTCGGGAGTGCGGGTACGATGCTCCGAAGTGGTTGGGTAAGTGCCCTTCGTGCGGTGCGTGGAACACCTTTGACGAGTTGGTTGTGGCGAAGAAGGGCTCTTCGGTTGCCGCAGCGGTAACATCATCGGCTGTACCAAAGGCGAAGCCGCAGCGAGTACAGGATATCAAAACGGGCGAAACAAAGCGCATAGACATCGGTCAGAGCGAGGTCAATCGTGTATTGGGTGGCGGTTTGGTGCCGGGCTCGATTATCCTCGTAGGCGGAGAGCCGGGTATCGGAAAATCGACTCTTGCCCTGCAACTCGCCTTGGCGGACAACGGTTTGCGCACGCTCTATGTGTCGGGCGAGGAGTCGGCAGAGCAGATTAAGATGCGTGCCGAGCGACTCGGTATTCACAACGAAGAGTGCGTGGTATATACCGAAACGCTACTCGAAAATATCATTGCACAATGCGAGGCGATAAAGCCCGATATGGTGGTTGTCGATTCGATTCAGACCATCTACACCGACTTGGTCGATGCCTCGGCAGGTAGTGTGTCGCAGATTCGTGAGTGCGCATCTACGCTCTTGAAATACGCAAAGGGCAGCGGAACTCCCGTATTTATAATAGGTCATATCACCAAGGAGGGTACGATTGCAGGTCCGAAGGTGTTGGAGCATATTGTCGATGTAGTGTTGCAGTTCGAGGGCGATGGGAACAACACCTACCGCATCCTGCGAGGTATCAAAAACCGCTTCGGAGCAACCTTCGAGATTGGCGTGTTCGAGATGCTCGAAAAGGGGTTGCGCTCGGTCGAAAACCCTTCGGAGGTGCTTCTCTCGCACTATGACGAGCCACTATCGGGCATTGCCGTAGCGGCTACGGTAGATGGTATTCGCCCATATCTTTTGGAGGTGCAGGCGTTGGTTAGTCAGGCGGCATACGGAACACCGCAACGCAACGCTACGGGTTACGACTCACGCCGAATGAATATGTTGTTGGCGATTTTGGAGAAGCGTGTCGGGTTGAAGATGTTTCAGAAAGATGTTTTCTTGAATTTTGCAGGTGGTTTTAAGGTTTCGGATACGGGCTTGGACTTGGCTGTTGTAGCGGCGGTGCTGTCGTCATACTTCGACCGCCCGATAAACGATGGGTTGGCTCTTGCGGGCGAGATTGGATTGTCGGGCGAGGTGCGACCTGCGCCACGCACCGAGCAGCGTATCAGCGAGGCTGCACGACTCGGTTTTAAGAAGATTGTTGTTTCGGGCTACGCCTCGTTGCCGAGCAAGAAGATAAAGGGCGTTGAGGTTGCTCGAATAACGACCATCGGCGAATTGGCGCGACATCTATTCTCGGAGAGATTAGAGTAATATTAAAGGCGACTGATTAGGTCGCCTTTAATATTAGTGTGTTGCCTTGTACCACGCGGTCTCCTGCCACGCCTCGGCGCAGAAATCGACACCTGCGGAGGTCGTGATACCTGAGTAGTGGTTTATGTCGTGGTATTTATTGTCGTACGCCGAGTAGAATGTATCGGTGTTGTAGCGCGAAGTTACTGTCTTGGAGAGTTGCGCTCTAAAACTCTCGACCGCATCTGCATCCGCACAAGATTTCTCTACCATATCTTCCAAGTCGTAGAAGATATGCACAGGGTTGTAAGATGAATTTATACCATCGTATATCTGCACATCGTCAAGTGAAAAGCCCTCTTTTACGGCAGCTTGGTTTACGCCCTTTACTGTTGCTGCCAACGCCTCCAACTCAGCCGTATTTGTTAATGCAACACAGGCCGAGCGCACGCCAATACCAGACTCGTTGCGATAATAATCGACATACTCTTTGCATATATTGTCGAGGTTGTAGGATGTGCCACCCTCGGTGAGCATATAGGGAACGACCTTGGCGTATGGAAATCCTGCACCCATAACCTCGCACGGCGAGCCGATAATATATTTTGTCGAGTTGCGCAACTCGTATGCAGTCTCGATATTTCCCATAAAGCAGGCGTCGAAGAGTATATACTCGTACTTTATATCGTTGGCCTCAATGGCTGAGGATATCTCTGTTACATCATACTGCACGGTGTGGCCATTGTCCCCAATATGACGAGTAAGAGCACCTTCGGGCTTCTGCCACAGCAACGAAGGATTTGCCACTCCAAACTGCATAAGGCGAGCCGATGACGACACGAAGTTCTTAGGTGTCCACGCGTGTCCGTGTGAGCCGATGATAAGAGCATACTTCTCGGCAGGTGCAAACTTCTTCATTCGGCGAATATTCGATTCGAAAGTTTGGCTGTTGTATGGCACCGAGAGCGAAAATTCGCTAACCTTCTCCTTGACAGCCATCTTCAATATGTTGTCGTAGCGCAACTCGTAGAGCGTAGCATCGGAGGTCGAATCGGTAAATGTTACCAATACGCGAGCATCGCCCTGAATATTCGAGTTTAGAGCTTCGAGTATCTTAGTGGCGTTGTTGTTGAAGTAGTGATTGAGAGCTGTGCCTACGAAATATATCATTATCGTCTGCGATGCAGTGGCCTTGCGCTGGTGCACCTCAATAGCTATTTTATTTTCAGGAAAATCCTTCAACGACACCTCCACCTCTCCGAGGAGCACCTGATTGGCTGTGTTGTTATCCACAAGTGCACGCACTATATACGAGTTTTGCGATATTGGAGTAATCGAAAACTTATCACCATTGTGCTTTGTTGTAATCTCGTACTTGGAGTTTATGACAAACATATTTTCGCCACCCATATTTCCCGGCAGGAGCACAATGCTGCGGTCGAACGATATGGCGGCTCGCTGTATTATATTGACGAATAGCCTCTCTTGTACAACGCCACGAACTTTAAAGCCTACACGCCCTAAGAATAGCTCCTCCGACGATATGTTGCTGTCGAGCGAGGTGACAGTAATGGTGTGGCGAACATAATCCCTCATATCCTCGCTCTTTGTGATTTTGACTTCCAACTTGTCGTTGTCAATCGTAACCTCAATATCCTCAACGGGACACCTCGTCTTGAATGTGAAGGTTGCAGCCGAACCCTCTGTTGCCTCAATCTCTACGGTGTGGCTATCGGCAATAATCTGCGGTAGCTGATATGCCGAGATACCCACAAAACGGGTGGATAATAGCTTGAAATTCAAATCGCTCAGGCGAATTGTGTCGGCTGTATTGTTAGATTGTAGAGGTGTTGCTGTGATTGTTACGCTCTCTCCATCAATCGTCTTTGTGCCACTGGAAGGTGTGCACGAAAAACCTTTGTAGTCGATAATCTGCCAATCGTGATTAGCCTTTAAAGAGAAGGTGGTGCTGTTACCCTCGGTACCGTCGAGCAGTAACTGCCTGTTGAAGATGCCTTGAATGGTTAGGTCTTCAACTTTTGCACTTGGTGCATCCTTGATACAACCACACAGAAGTAGGGCTATTGTCGATATGACTATATGTGTACGAAATCTTCTCATTATCTTTATGTATGTGTAAATAGACTCTATTTATATTCGCGAGGTTTAAGGTTGTTGAACTGCCAAGTACGCTCACGCTTGAAGGTGTAGTTCTCAGGCTTGTTCCAGTAGACGCGGCTGTAATCGAAGTAGTAACCTTTTACCCTGTTTTGTGGCGCGTAAAATGGCACAAACTCCACCGTGCGACTTATGATGCGCCCCTTTAAATACTTTATATTTTTTGACGCTATATAGTCCAAGCCGTGCGAAAACATTATAATATGCATTGGCGAACGCTCCTTCAATCCATCGCCCGACTGCTCGATGCAGCGCAATATACCTTGCAGATGCTCCGAATATGCCAACTCTCGTACTCTGTCGCCCGACGCTCCATAGGCGTAAGTCAAGATGTTGAGCAGCGTAGGCGAAAACGGGTCGTGCTCCATTGCGGCAATGCCAGCAGCTATCAGCTCGTCAATATCGTGTACCGAAGGCTTGTCAATCGAGATACGCGCCATAATCTCCTGTACGCGTGTCATCGAATGGTTTACTTCGAGAGGCTTATACGAAGGTTGAAAGGCGTAACCATAGTATAGATGGTGGTACTCCTCCTCCGATAGTGGCTTACCCTCCTTGTAACGCAACATAAGGTTAGGGTAGTAGAGTGGCGAGTTTACATCGTTTATGGCGGCGAAGATACGGTCATTGTCGGGTGTGCCAGCCAAGGCCGACACCCCTACAAAAAGAGAGCATAATATAATCAAAAATCTCTTCATAAAACCCTTTTGCGACCAATAACGATGTGCTGCCTACTTTTCGTATTCGGTCATTAAGTTTTTCAGCTTAGCCTGCAACGCCTCGCTGCCCGAAACAAGTGGCAGTCGCATTGTGTCTGAGCATACACCTTTGAGGTGGAGGGCTGTCTTTACGCCCACAGGGTTACCCTCCTCGAAGAGCGCCGAGATGATGCCACTCAACAACTCCAACCTCTTGGCTGCCTCTTCGGTGTCGCCATTCAAGGCAAGACGGATAACCTCGGCAGTCTCGGCAGGGTAGGCGTTTGCCAATACCGAGATAGCACCTACACCACCGCGCTTGATAACCTCCACATTCAAGCCATCGTCGCCCGAAATAAGTAGAAAATCGCTTGGGGCAAGTGCTTTTACGCGCTCCATCTGCTCCAAGTTGCCCGATGCCTCCTTTACGCCTATGATGTTGTCGCAGTCGGTTGCCAAGCGAGCAATAGTTTCGGGTGTCATATTCACACCCGTTCTACCGGGTATGTTGTAGAGCATAATCGGCAGTGGTGATGCCTCAGATATAGCCTTGAAGTGTTGGTATAAACCCTCTTGTGTCGGCTTGTTATAGTATGGATTAACGCTCAACACCGCATCGTAACCGCGCAAATCCCAACTGCGTAGTGTTGCCACTACATCGCGTGTGCAATTACCGCCAACACCAACCATTAGTCGTACTCGCCCTGCGACACGGTCGCGCACAAAACGAATGAGAGCCTTGCGCTCGTCGGTCGAGAGTGTTGGTGTCTCGCCCGTAGTGCCGAGTACGAGAATATAATCTACACCACCCTCTACGAGGTTATCTACAATCTTTGCTACGGCGGCAAAATCTATCGCTTCATTCTCCATAAAAGGAGTGACCAATGCTACGCCAAGTCCGTGAAAAATCTCTCTGTTCATATTTGTCTATATTTAAAAAAGACTTCCTTGTATAAAATTATCTTGCCCCTGCTCCTCGGCTGCTGCTGTAACTTCCGCAGCGAGGTTTTGAGTTCTCTTATCTGTTGTTTCTGCTCCGATAAGTGCCACAAACTCACTCTCGGAGAGTATCTTTACCCCCAACTTCTCAGCCTTCTGCAACTTGGCAGGTCCCATATTTTCGCCCGCCACGATAAAGTCGGTGTTGGCCGATACGCCCGATTGGTTTTTTCCTCCGTGCAACTCAATCAACTCCTTCAACTCGTCGCGCGTATGGTCGAGGAATTTTCCGGATATAACGATATTCTTGCCCTCCAAACAGTTCGAGTGTAGCACCTTCGCCTCCTCCTCAAACTGCAAGCCAGCCGCACGGAGTCGCTCGATAATTGCGATATTTTTCTCGTCGGCAAAGTACTCTAAAATGGCATCTGCAATCTTGGCTCCCACCTCCTCGGCTTCGAGAAGTTGCTCCTTCGATGCCGACATCACCGCATCGAGTGTTTTGAAGTGTGCAGCGAGGTATTTTGCGGTCGTTTCGCCCACAAAGCGAATACCTAAACCGAACAACACTCGCGCAAACGGAACGCCCTTCGAGGTGTTGATACTGCGGATAATATTGTCTGCCGACTTCTCGCCTAAGCGAGGCAAGACTGCCAAATCGACCGCCTTCAAGTCGTATATATCGGCTATATTATTCAGCAAGCCGCTTTCGTGTAATAACTCCACGGTCTCTGTGCCGAGTCCGTCAATATCGAGTGCCTTACGGCGAATAAAGTGGACTATGCGACCGAGAATTTGAGGTCGGCAACCACCTTGGTTAGGACAGTAGTGCTTCGCTTCGCCCTCGTAGCGCACCAATGGTGTACCGCATTCAGGGCACTCGGTGATGTATTGAAATGGCTCGCTGTCGGGCTTGCGCTCCGAGAGCTCTACCTCGGTAATCTTCGGGATAATCTCTCCACCCTTCTCCACATAGACCATATCGCCAAGGCGGATATCCAACTGCTCAATCTGCTCGGCATTGTGGAGCGTTGCGCGTTTTACAATCGTACCAGCCAACAATACAGGTTCGAGGTTTGCAACTGGGGTTATTGCTCCCGTTCTGCCGACCTGAAAATCTACACTTACAAGGCGCGTCAGAGCCTGCTCTGCCTTGAACTTGTAGGCAACAGCCCAGCGAGGCGACTTGCTCGTAAAGCCAAGTCGGCGGCGTTTAGCGAAATCATTAACCTTGATGACAATGCCATCGGTAGGGTATGGCAACTCCTTGCGTGCTCTATCCCAGTGCTCGATAAAGGCTCTAATCTCATCGGCTGAACGACAGATGCGAGCGTGTTCCGACACCTTAAATCCCCAACGGCGAGCCGACTCCAACGCCTCCCAATGGGTTGAGAATGGTAACTCTCGCGATGCAATTTGGTAGAGCGTGCAGTCCAATCCACGCTTTGCTACAATTGAGGATTGTTGCTGTTTGAGCGTACCTGCCGCAGCATTACGGGGGTTGGCAAAGAGTTGCTCTCCTGCCGCCTCGCGCTCGGCATTCAGGCGGTCAAACGATGCGTAGGGCATAAATATCTCGCCTCTAATCTCAAACTCGGCAGGGTAGTCGCCCGTAAGCGTTAGCGGAATAGAGCCGATTGTGCGGACATTGGCGGTTACATCATCGCCACTCTCGCCATCTCCGCGCGTTACGGCACGAAGTAACTTTCCATTCTCGTAGGTTAGCGATATGGCTGTTCCGTCAAACTTCAATTCGCAGACAAACTCCGTTTCGCCCTCCTCCTTTTCGATGCGGTTGATAAACTCGTTTAGCTCCTCGATGGAGTAGGTGTTCGAGAGCGAGAGCATAGGGTAGCGGTGTTTGACACTCTGGAACTCGGAGGTCTTGTCGCTACCGACACGCATTGTTGGCGAATTCTCGTCGGCATACTCAGGGTGCGCCTCTTCCAGCTCGATAAGACGATGCATCATCTGGTCGAACTCGAAATCGGAAATTTCGGGCGCATTCTCCACATAATACTTGCGATTATGGTGGTGTAGAGCCTCTCGCAGAGCGATTATTTCGTCGTAAATCGATAAAGTCATACCCTTCTTAGTATATTATTGCGTAAAGGTACGGAGAAAATTTCAAAAAATAGCTATTTTCTATCAAAAAAGTACTTCTTTATAAGAACTCGGAATAAAAAATGAACAATTTTGGAAATGTTGAAAAAAAAGATGGATAAAATTTGTTGCAATCAATTCCTTGCAATATATTTGCGGCCGATTTCAGTACAAATATAAACTCAAAAGATATATGGCACCAAGCGCAAAAAAACGATTAGTAGTGAGCTTTAACAATATGGCTCCCGAGTTGCAGGAGGAGGTCAAAGCTGCGTATCCAACTGGTTATACAGACTTTATGATGCGCATCGAAAAACCAAATGGAGATTTCTTTTTTGCAGTACCTTTCGAAACAGAGGAGATTAGCTACCTCGTAAAGATTGAGGTGAAGATTGACGATGTGTCGTCTGACGATGATGACAAGGATTACTACGATGACGATTTGAAGGGAGCTGACGAGTTGGCAAATGATGACTCAGAAGATGAGCCTGCCGACGAAAGTGCAGATTACGATTTGTAGTTTTAACTTCTTGTAGAGAGAAATCACTGCTGCGTAATAGACATAACAGACCGCAACGAAAGGAGATCGTGGCGGTCTGTTGCTTTTGTTGCTTTTTTCTATTTAATCGTGCAGAAATTTGCAAAATAGATCTCCTCCAATTGGCTCGAAACCTGCCTTTGTGAAGAGGTGCAGACTAATATTATTTTCGGGAAGAATGGTGGCATAAAGAGCCTCTATGCCGAGTGAATTGGCGTATTTTATCAATATCTGTAATGCGCTTGTAGCAAATCTTTTGCGACGATTATCTGAACTAAAAATTAATATAGAAACAAAGGCCTTCCTGCCGTCGTATTCAGCAAGGTCGATACAACCCAAACGCACTCCTTCGTGCGAGCAAATCATCAGACGCAACTGCTCGTTTTCGGCGATAGAGTAGTGCTGTTGATTTTCGACGAATTGCGCCACATCCTCACGGCTATACTGCTCCTCAAAGATGCCGTAGAGAGGCTCGTTGTTTGCATTTTCCCATAAAAGTATAGTGTCGATATCCGAAGACTCGACACTACGCAAAATAACTTTATCGTCTTTAAGTAAAATCATCTACTACAAGCCTATAACGGTATTACGCATCAACATTGCTACGCCCCAAGCATTGGCATTCGCCTCCATCTTCGATACGCGGAATCTGGTATCCTTGTAGACGAGACTCAACGAGTACTTGTTGGTGGCCGATTTCAGCGGCAACATAATATAGTCGCCTGCTGCTGCGAGATTACCACCTACGATAACACTCTCTGGGTTGAAGATATTTATAAGAAATGCTACGGCCTTTCCTACCTTCTCGCCCGCCTCCTCGATAAGCTCGATGGAGAGGTTGTCGTCGTTGCGGGCTGCGTTTACAATATCGTCAATGTGTATTTGTTCCTTGGCTTCGTATCGCTTGCGAAGAATTGTGTTGGCTCCATTGCGCACCAACTCGTTCATCTTCTCCTCGATGGCAATACCCGATACCTCAGTTTCAAGGCAACCCTTCTTGCCGCAGAAGCAAATCTTCTCGTTATTAAAGAATGGAATGTGTCCAAATTCGCCGGCAAAGCCGTTTTTGCCGTAGTAGAGTTTGCCATCACTCACAATACCAATCGCAACACCGAGACCAAGATGCAGATAGATGACATTGCTTTCGGTCTTGGAGCGCGAGAAGTTGTACTCGGCATAGCAACGCGCACGAGTGTCGTTTTCGAGCAGCACGCGCAGACCTATACGCTTCTCAATAATCTCGCGCAACGACTCTTCGGTGGATGTGAAGTAGTGGAATGAGGAGCCTTTGGATGTATTCACGCGGCCCACTATGCAGACACCTAATCCGAGTATGTTTGAACGGTCGTAGCCACATTTGCCGATAAAATCGGAGATGTTGTGGCATATCAAGTCGAGACACTCGTCATTATCCGAGAGCTCAAAATCGTTGTAAACGCACTCGTAAACAAGGTTGTTCTGTAAGTCGGTGATTACGCAGGTCATTCTATCACGACCGACATGCACTCCCGCAAAGTAGAGCGTGGAGCAGGTCAAACCGAAGATGTTAGGGCGACGGCCACCTTGTGTCTCAACCTTGCCCAAGTCTGTGACAATGTTCTCTTCGGCCAATTCTTGAACCAACTTTGTGATGGTTGGAACACTGATTTTCAGCTCTTTGGTTAGCTCGGCCAGTGTAACTTCGCCGTTGGCTGCCATATACGCAATAACATTTCGCTTGATAAGATTATTCTTGTGCGAAAGTCCCTTTTCGGTCTCCTGATTATTAAAAAAATCTATTAATGAACTCATTGTTACCTAATGTTATTTCAAATAAACCTAATGCAAAGGTAATAAAAAAAGCGAAACTAATTCGCTTTTCTTAAAATTTTTCAAAAATATTTACAATATATTTAGAAAATACCTGCAAAGATTATAAAATAATGAGATAAATAGACTCCAAATTATCTCTTAGAAATTCGACTTGCTTTCAACCTCTGCATTGGCCGAAATTTTACGAATTAACCCCTGCAAAACATTTCCTGGACCAAGCTCAATGTATGAGTTGAAACCATCTGCCGACATCTGCTCGATAGTTTGAGTCCAGCGTACCGGGGAGGTTAGTTGAGCCATTAAGTTTTGCTTTATCTCGGTAGGGCAGGTGTGTGGCTTAGCATCGACATTTTGGTAGATTGGACATCTCGGCTTGTTGAATGAAGCAGCCTCAATGGCCTCGGCTAACTCCTGACGAGCAGGTTCCATAAGTGGCGAGTGGAAAGCACCACCTACGGGTAATATTAACGCACGGCGCGCCCCAGCCTCTTTTAACTGACTGCAAGCTTCGTTTACGGCCTCGATTGCACCCGAAATAACAAGCTGTCCGGGACAGTTGTAGTTGGCTGCAATAACCACTCCTTCTACCTTAGCGCATATATCCTCGATGGTTTTGTCGGGGAGGGCTAATATGGCAGCCATTGTTCCCTGTGTCGCCTCGCAAGCACTCTGCATCGCCATTGCGCGCTTTGAAACGAGTTGCAAGCCCTCTTCAAAAGAGAGTGCACCTGCTACTACCAAAGCCGAAAACTCTCCAAGCGAGTGTCCTGCCACCGCCGAAGGTTCAACACCGAGAACCTTTGCCAAGATAACCGAGTGAAGAAATATGGCAGGTTGTGTAACTTTTGTCTGCTTTAAATCGTCGGCCGAGCCTTCAAACATTATATCGGTAATTCTAAAACCAAGTATCTCGTTTGCCCTCTCGAACATCGCCTTTGCCTCGGCGTTCTGCTCGTAGAGCTCTTTGCCCATACCGCTAAATTGCGCTCCCTGACCGGGGAAAACATAAACTTTGCCCATATCTTGCAATACTATTTTAGTGTAAAAGTCTTGCAAATATAGTAAAAACTATGTAATTTTGTGCAATTAACCGAATCAAGTAATAACTTGTTATGAAAAGAACATTTTTACTAATCATTGTTGCATTTGCTTTTTCCTTTGGTGTTAGTGCACGCGACATCAAAGTTTTAGCCATCGGAAACAGTTTTTCGGTAGATGTTGTAGAACAAAATCTTCACGAATTGGCAAAGGCAGAGGGCACAACACTTGTTATCGGTAACCTGTACATCGGTGGATGCGGCTTACAGAAGCATCTCTCAAATCTTCGCAAAGAGAAAAAGGCCTACTCCTATCGCAAAGTCGATAAGCATGGAGAGAAAACTACCACTCCAAGGGTATCCATACAACAAGCACTCGCAGATGAAAAGTGGGATTATGTTATGGTTCAACAGGTAAGTGGATTCGGCGGAGTCTATGCTTCATTCGGTCGATACCTGCCAGAAATGATGACTATTTTGAGAGATTTGACTCCATACAAGCCTAAATTTATCATTATGCAGACTTGGGCATATCAGAGTGACAGCGACCATCAGAGTTTTTCAATCTATAACTACGACCAGATGACAATGTACAAAGCCTTGGTGGAGTCCTACAACAAGGTGTTCCACGACAAGCAGTATGGTTTCCACGCTATTGTACCAAACGGCACTGCCATTCAAAATGGCCGTATGGTATTCGGCGACAAACTTACTCGCGATGGCTACCATCTTGACAAGCGCGTAGGTCGCTATATCGGCGCCTGCACGATGTGTGAAGTAGTGCTCGGTAAGTCCGTAGTGGGTAATAAATACAGACCGAGCAATATATCCGAAGAGGAGGCACTGCTTGCGCAGAAAGCTGCACATGCCGCAGTCCTCAAACCTACCGAAATTACAAATATTGAATAATTCTCAAATCATATAACTATGGGAAATAAAATTAACGATCCTATTGCACGATTGATGGGTTTGCGCTACAAGTCGCACCCTTGGCATGGTATAGAGGTGGGTGATGATGCACCTGAGATAATTACAGCATTTATTGAGATTGTGCCTACCGACACCGTAAAGTATGAGTTGGATAAGGTTAGCGGATATCTGAAAATCGACCGCCCACAGAAATACTCGAATGTAATCCCAGCTCTCTATGGTTTTGTGCCACAGAGCTTTTGCGGCGAGAGCGTGGCGGAGTATTGTATGCAGCAGAGTGGTCGCACCGAGATTGTTGGTGATGGTGACCCTCTTGATATCTGCGTACTCACCGAGCGCGATATTGCTCACGGCGACATTATCGTAAATGTTCGACCTATCGGTGGTTTCCGTATGCTGGATGGCAACGAGGCGGATGATAAGATTATAGCTGTGTTGCGTCACGATGTAACATACAGTGGTTATAACGATATCTCGGAGTTGCCAAAGGGTATCGTCAATCGTTTGAAGCACTACTTCCTCACCTATAAGGATATGCCAGACTCCGAGTCGCAGAAGAAGGTGGAGATTACTCATATCTTCGGTCGTGATGAGGCATACGAAGTTATTCAGCGCTCGTTGGAGGATTACAAAAACCACTTCAATGGCTTGGATGAGATTTTGCGTCATGTATAATCTATATAGAGTAGAAAAATGTCCGTAGAGAGCAAGGTTAGAGCCGTTACAACACTACGACTCAAAGAGATGAAGGATAGAGGTGAGAAGATTTCGATGCTCACTTCGTATGACTATTCGATGGCTAAGATTGTCGATAGTGCAGGTGTTGATGTGATACTTGTTGGCGATTCAGCAGCCAATGTTATGGCGGGTTGGGAGACAACGCTGCCTATAACACTCGACCAGATGATTTATCACGCATCATCGGTGGTGCGTGCCGTAGAGCGCGCATTGGTCGTTTGCGATATGCCTTTCGGAACATATCAAGGCGATTCGCAGGCGGCTCTCGACTCTGCCATACGCATTATGAAGGAGACGGGTGCAGATGCAGTGAAGATGGAGGGTGGCGAGGAGATTCTCGACTCCATAAAGCGTATTTTAACAGCTGGTATTCCTGTTATGGGACACCTCGGACTTACGCCACAATCCATCCATAAGTTCGGTACTTATAGTGTCCGTGCTAAGGAGGAGGCAGAAGCCGAGAAGCTTGTTCGCGATGCTAAACTGTTGGAGGAGGCGGGGTGTTTTGCCATTGTCTTGGAGAAGATACCTGCGGCACTCGCAGCGCGCGTATCTAAGGAGTTGTCAATCCCTACAATTGGTATTGGTGCAGGTGGTGCATGCGATGGACAGGTGCTTGTGGTACACGATATGCTCGGCATCAACAAGGGCTTTTCGCCGCGTTTCTTACGCCGCTATGCCGACCTCTATACCATTATGAGCGAGGCAATTTCGCACTATGTTGAGGATGTTAAGTCGTGCGACTTCCCGAACGAAAAGGAGCAGTATTAGAGAAAGCTAAAAGTTGAAATTTTAAACTTACCTATCTGTAAATAGAAAGATTTGCTACTCTTTTGTGGGTAGCAAATCTTTTTTGTTGCAGTCGAGAGTTTTCGATACTATTTCTTATCTGTCTTTACGCCGAGCATTTTAAGTGGAATTTTAGCCAAATATATGGAGGCTTTCTTGGTCTCGTGAGTGGAGTAGTAGGATACCCATACTTTGTCGCCAACGACCAAAAATCCAGGGTATGCACAATCTCCGCCAGAAGGCAAAATCATCGTCTGTGCAAATCGGTCCTTTTTTCCATTTGCCTTCTTTACGAATATAGAGGTTTTTGGCATCTTGCACATTGTTGTACGACCTCCTGCCACGATATCTCCGCTATCCATTACAATAAAGTCGGGACCACCAATAAATGGACCAATACTCTTCCAAGTCCAATCTTGATATGTCGTATCACTGCTTACGCCCCACATACAGCTGCGCCCCTTTCTCTCGCGTCGCACCATAATTGCCATGCGGCCATCTTCGAGAAAACGAATTGTGGATTCATTTGGATAACCGTCGAGCTCAAAGCTTTTAAAAAGTGTATAATTGATTCCATCCTTCGTAGAATAGAGATACAACTCCGATTTCTCTTTTGTTCTATTTTTTCGGCTGTAACATATTGTATATCCAGTGTCTTTGTACCAAGTTACGCGCCAAATCCAATCATATTGTGTGCGGTATTGTTCGTCTACATTTATCTTTTGTAACTCGGTAAAGTTGCGGCCATCCTTGCTGAATGTCACAAAGTTATCACGCCCAACCAACTTCTTGTTGCGATAGATGGATGCGGCCATATTTATCATCAATCGACCATCGGGCGTAATTGATAATTTTGCATCGCGAAGGTCGTATCCCTCTTTGCTAAGCAAAAGCAATGACTTCCACTTCTTGCCGTTCTTTGAGCAGAGGATGCGTATTTTACCATCGGCCTCGCCTTGACTGTTGAATACATGGCTATAACCTTCGCGAAAGCAGATGTAGTATGTGTCGTTGAACTTCTCGATGGATGTGAAGGCGCAGTGCATTCCGTTGTCCCAAATCTTATCAACCGAGAATGTAAACTCCTCTGCACGAGCTGTTATAGCGGTAGCTACTGCTGCAATGCATAAAATAAGACTTTTTAAAATTTTCATGGTTTCTTTGTGTTTTAAGGTTTGTAATAGGCAATATACTTTTACAAAGGTAGATGTTTTTTTAAAGAATTACAAATAATTCTTAATCCCCACTATTCAATTGTCAATTATATTTGTTATTTTTGCAGGAAAATATAGATAGAATTATGAGAATAGTTGCTCCTTCGATTTTGTCGGCCGATTTCGGTAATTTGGAACGCGATATTAAGATGATTGACCGTTCTGCTGCCGAGTGGGTACATATTGATGTTATGGATGGTGTGTTTGTGCCAAATATTTCGTTTGGCTTTCCCGTGATGAAGCCTGTACGCAAGGCTACGACAAAGGTGCTTGATGCGCATTTGATGATTGTCGAGCCTGAGAGGTATGTAAAGCGTTTTGTGGAGGCAGGTGCCAATTATGTAACCTTCCACCACGAGGCGTGTGCCAACCCTCGTGCCGCTATTGCCGAGATTAAGGCTGCGGGAGCAAAGGCGGGTGTAAGCATCAAGCCTGCAACCCCTGCCGAGGCGATTTTCGACTACTTGGGGGAGTTGGATATGGTGCTTGTGATGAGCGTAGAGCCGGGTTTTGGCGGTCAGTCATTTATGCCCAATTCGCTCGACAAGGTACGAGCATTGCGCAAGGAGATTGACGAGAAGGGCTACAACTGCCTGATAGAGATTGATGGCGGCATCTCGGCGAAGAATGCCAAGGAGGTCTACGATGCAGGAGTAGATGTTATTGTTGCAGGCTCCTCGGTCTTTGGTGCAGAGAATCAGGAGCAGGCAATTCTAAATATTTTGAATGCGTAATGATTTCTATTGATAACCTCACCGTAAGTTTTGGCGGTTGGACCCTGTTCGATGGCATTTCGTTCCTTGTTAATCCGAAGGAGCGCATCGGCTTGGTTGGTCGCAACGGTGCAGGAAAGACCACAATACTCAAACTTATAGCGGGTTTGCAGCAGCCAACCTCGGGTGCTGTAACTAAAAATGCCGACTGCACAATCGGCTACCTTCCGCAGCAGATGCAGGTGGCAGACACCACCACGCTGATAGCCGAGACGGCAAAGGCTTTTGAGGAGGTTTTGGCGTTGGAGGCGGAGATTGAGCGACTTACTGCCGAGATTGCGGTGCGTACCGACTACGAGAGCGAGGAGTACGAGAAGTTGTTGCATCGCCTGAACGATGCCAACGACCGCTACCACATCCTCGGTGGCGATACGCGCGATGCCGATATCGAAAAGACGCTGCTTGGTCTTGGTTTTCGTCGTGAGGAGTTCGAGAAGCCTACACGCGAATTTTCGGGCGGTTGGCGTATGCGTATCGAGTTGGCGAAGTTGCTCTTGCGCCGACCTTCGATTTTTCTGCTCGATGAGCCTACAAACCACCTCGATATTGAGTCTATTCAGTGGTTGGAGGAGTATCTGAAAAACTATAACGGTGCGGTGCTTTTGATTTCGCACGACCGCGCTTTCTTGGATAATGTAACAACTCGCACAATAGAGTTGTCGTTGGGTAAGATTTACGACTACAAAGTCCCTTATTCGCAATTTGTTACACTTCGTGCTGAGCGCCGAGCACAGCAGTTGGCGGCATACCAAAACCAACAGCGACTCATCGAAAAGAGCGAGGAGTTTATCGAGAAGTTCCGCTACAAGCCTACTAAATCCAATCAGGTGCAGTCGCGCATCAAACAGCTCGACAAGTTGGAGCGTATCGAGGTCGAAGAGGAGGATTTGGCAACGCTCAACATAAAGTTTCCGCCTGCACCGCGTTCGGGACAGATTGTAGCGGATATCAAAGGTGTTGGCAAGGCGTTTGGCTCGCACAGAGTATTTTCGGGTGCTGAGTTTACCATTCATAAGGGCGATAAAATTGCGCTCGTAGGTCGCAATGGCGAGGGTAAGACAACCTTTGCCCGTATGTTGATTGGCGAGTTGGAGCAGTCGGAGGGCGAGATAAAGATTGGAGCAAATGTCAGCATCGGCTACTACGCCCAAAATCAAGACGACTTGATGAATGGCGATTTTACGGTCTATGATACGCTCGATAGGGTGGCTGTGGGCGATATTCGTACTCGTCTGCGCGATATCTTGGGTGCATTTCTGTTCCGAGGCGAGGATATAGACAAGAAGGTTAAGGTGTTGTCGGGTGGCGAGCGTTCGCGCTTGGCAATGGCGCGTATGATGCTCGAACCGCACAATTTGCTCGTTCTCGACGAGCCTACCAACCATATGGATATGCGCTCGAAGGATATTTTAAAAACAGCCCTTCAAAAATTCGATGGAACGGTGGTTGTAGTATCGCACGACCGAGAGTTCCTTGACGGCATTGTCGATAAGGTCTACGAGTTCCGCGATGGGGGAGTGCGAGAGTATCTCGGAGGTATCTATTACTTCCTCGAAAAACGCAAACTCGAAAATCTGCACGAAATTGAGCGCAAAGCACCTGTTGTGGCGGCTGCAAAGCAGGAACAGTCGCAGGGTAAATTGTCGTACGAACAGAAGAAAGAGCAGGAGAAGTTACTCCGCAAACTGCGTAAAAATGTGGAGCAAATCGAAGCGGAGTTGGCAGATATTGAAAAGCAGATTGCCGATTATGATGCCCGCTTTGCCGTGGCAACCGAGTATAACGCCGAGGATTACAAGGCGTATGATGAATTGAAGGGGCGTTATGACCACTTGATGCACGAGTGGGAGAAGGCCTCTTATGAGGTAGAAATAACTGAACAGCAATAATATGGAGAACATTGTTTTTGGAATCCGCCCCGTAGCCGAGGCTATCGAGTCGGGCAAACAGATTGAGAAAATCTACATCCGCAAAGGTGCGGAGGGGCAGTTGATGAACGACCTCAAAGACCTCTGCTATCGCCATCGCCGCCACTATCAGGAGGTGCCTGTCGAGAAGTTGAACCGTATGACTCGCGGTAACCATCAGGGCGTTGTGGCTGTTATCGCGGCTATCGACTATGTCGAGGTGCAGGATATCTTGGAGCGTGTTCCTGAGGATGAAACTCCGCTTATTGTGGTGTTTGACAATGTTACAGATGTGCGTAACTTTGGCGGTATCGCTCGTTCGGCAGAGTGTGCAGGTGCTCACGGCATTATCTCCTCGCTGAAAAACTCGGCACCCGTAAATGCCGACTCAATTCGCTCTTCGGCAGGTGCTTTAACCCGTATTCCGGTGGCGCGTGTCGGCTCTATCCGCAACACCTTGAAGTCGTTACAGGCGGAGGGCTTCCAGATTGTTGCCGCTACGGAGCATAGCCGAAAATTGATGTACGATGCCGACTTGACTAAGCCTACCGTTATCGTTATGGGCTCGGAGGAGAACGGTATCTCGAAGGAGGTTTTGAAGCTGTGCGATGAGCAACTTGCAATCCCGATGATTGGAGCAATCGAGTCGTTGAATGTCTCGGCTGCGGCTGCAATTATGTTGTTTGAGGTAGTTCGCCAACGAATTGGAGATTAAATCATTATTACACTTTATCTAATCCAATGGATAAGGTCTATAAACACCCTCGCATTGGCGAAGTTTTGTTGCGCCAACGCTGGACCACAAGTCGCATTTCGCTCTCGGTAAAATCTACGGGCGAGGTGCGATTGTCCTATCCGCGCCTTGTTTCGACCGCCAAGGCGTTGCGCTTTTTGGAGGAGAAGGTGGAGTGGGTGTTGCAGATGCGCGCGCGAGTTGCCGAGAAGGTAATGCCAAGCTCAGACTATTCGCCTGCACAAATCGAGGAGTTGCGTCGAGAGGCAAAGAGAACTTTACCCGCAATGGTCGAAAGATTGGCTCGACAATACGGCTTTTCGTATGGGCGTGTAACAATTCGCGCAACTCGCTCAAAATGGGGATGTTGCACTTCGCAGAATAACCTTTCTCTTTCGCTATTTTTAATGACTTTGCCTACGCACTTGCAGGAGTTTGTGGTGCTGCACGAACTCTGCCATACGGTGCATCACAACCATTCGGCAGAGTTTCACGCGCTACTGAATAGAGTTACGGGCGGTCGCGAAAAGGAGTTAAATCGACAGCTCAAAGGCATTCGCAAAAACCTGCGTTTTCGCAAGGGTACGACGGCCGATATTGGTCGTATAATGGAGCTTGTTGCTGATGCGCAGAGTTGGTTTCGCAGGAACAATATCGACCAGTGGCAGGATGGTTTTCCGACCGAAAAAATCATATTAAGTGATATAGAAGATAGAGTAAACTATCTTATTGAGTGTAACGGGGTTATTGTTGCTATGGTTGTGATTATTTTTGGCGAAGAACCAACCTATAAAGTGATTAAAGGCAAGGGGTGGTTGAATGATAGTCCGTACGCCGTAGTGCATCGAATTGCAGTGGCTGACGACCACCGCAAAAAGGGTATTGCACGCGAAATAATGCACTTTGTGGAGGAGTTGTGCATTGAACGGGGCGTTAGCGATATTCGTATTGATACTCACGAAGATAATATTGCTATGCGTTCGATGCTAACAAAATTGGGCTACAAATATTGCGGTGTTGTGACTATGGAGTCGGGTGCTCCTCGCGTGGCCTATCAAAAGAGCAATATTCACTAAAACATAAAGGCGGCCGAGGCGTAGAAGGTGCGCGGATAGGCGTATATATAGCGCGATGCCTGACGATTGTAGATGTATTCTCCTGCAAGCTTATATCTCTGTAAACGAGATGCTTCGTAACCGTTATATACAATGTTGGTTGAGCCAAGTAGGTTGCGCACGCCAACTCTGAACACAAGGCGACTACGAGGGTACTTATCTTCAAACCGAGGTGCCGCCTTGGTGCTGTAAATCTTTCTCTTATTCAAACGACTCAGATAGATACTCTTTGATAGCGAGAGGTCAATTGTGAAGGCGTCGCGTAGTCGCTCCTGAGTCATCAGCTCGTTGCGTTGTTCGGGCGATATAGCCATAGCCAACACTCGTTCGGTACGCATTACCATCGAAGGCTCGATATAGCGCAAGCCTGCATAATTCAGATTTATCCCAGCCCACCAACCACGATTATAATACAACAAACCTGCCGTAACGGCTATTTGTGGCATATTGCCGAGCGAAAGTCCTCGTGTTTGACTCTCGATATTGTCAGCTAATAGGATATTGGATGTGTCGCTGTATATCGAGATGCGAGCATTATCAAGATATTTGTAGCGCGCTGCGGTAATAGCGGCCGTAGCTCGGAAGTTGGTTGCAAAGCTATACGAGGCCTCCACCTCCACGCCATAACATAGATTGTCTATATTGCTCGCCACTATATCGGCATATTCGCCCGACAAATCGTCGTATAGGTGGCGTACCCGAGTGTTATTCAGGTTAGCGGTGGCAAATAGGGTGGTGCTAATGGCGATAAATCTCTGTTGAAATATATACTTAACCTCTGCGCTATACGCTGTGCGCATCGTGGGATTGTCGATTGTACGGTTGTTGTACTCGCTCTGCAAAAACATATCCTCTGCATCGCAAGGTGTCGCCTCGGTGGCTACTATGCCTCTTATGAAGTGGTTCTCCGTAATAAGATATTCGGCCGATAGTCGCAGTGCGTATGGCGAAAATCTCAGATGACGCGATACTCCGAAAGAGTTGTTGGCGAATAGCTCCTTGCGATAAAATCCTCGCCTTGAAATATCGGAGTAGCCCACTTTGGCTGCGATGTCGAGGTCGAACCGTGAGGTGGAGTAGTTGTAGGTGCCAAATAGAGATATATTGTACTCCCTTATGGCGTAGTCGTAACCAAAGCGGTCGCCCTCGGCAATACGACGATTTGGCGATGCGAGATTGTTTTGTAACGAATTGCCAAAGGTGTCGTCGTCGAGCAGAAAATAGTCCAAGTCTACAAGATATTGCGCTCCGAGCAGGTCGCGCATCTGCTTGTAACTGCGAGAGTTGGCTGTCGAAGCCTCGATGCCATAGGATACAACTCCGCTATTTAGCGTTGTAGTTGCCGCACCACGCAGCGAAGTGTTAATAATGCGCTCTGCACGGTCAGAGATGGCGTATACAGCCTTTCCATTGTTCACTCTATTGGTAGCAACAAGGCGGTCGAAGTCAATCTGTGTGTAGTGTGGATTATCTGCTAACCACGCACTCTCAACGCTCAAAAATATATCCTCCTCATCGTCGAAGTAGCTCGGCATATAGCGGTAGTTATCGGGTATAGGAGTCTGAGCATCAAACCAATCGAGCGCGCTGTATCGTCTAATGCCGATAGTAGCAGTCGCTGCAACATCAACTCTTGTACGCTCATCTATAACTCCCTCGTAGCCGATAATCGCCGCAGGCAGAAACTCCCTGCGGATACGGGCATTGCGCACCTTCCCGTTTTGATAACCCCACGCAGGGTTATATAGGTTGTTGCCCGTAAGTCGAAAAGCCTCTTTTGTGGAGGCTACGCGACTGCTACGCATCGATGGCTTTGCGAATATGCCAAATGACAGCAGATGTTTATTGTTGAGTAGCTTTGAGGCTATGGCGTTCACTTCAAGCGAGTTACCGAATAGACCGTCGATATGGAGGTCGCGCCCCGTTCGTGCATCTATGTTGGCTGCTAACGACCAACCTTTATCTAACTTCTGTGCGGTGGATAGTCGCAATGAGTAGGGCATATTGCGCGAGGAGAATGAAAATCCCAACGAACTACGCGACTCGTGCAATGTGTCGATGTGCAGATGAGTTTTGCCAATATCCTCCGAATGTAGCGTTTTGAGTTGCAATGCGCGAATGGAGGCGCTCCCTAAAAATGGAATCTCGACACCATTAATGGTTGTCTTATGTCGGTATGGCGATACTCCGCGCCTCTGAAAACGCACCATCGAAGAGAAGTTGTAGTCGAGTGTTCGGGTAGAGAAGTGTTTGTCGAGATTGAATTTCGACAACAAAACACTATCCTTAACTTCTGGTGCAAGTAGCTCCTCGACGCTCTCGAAACGCTTGTAGTACCTAAAATCATAGAGGTCAAAATCCTGTGCGGATAGACCTCTATAACATAGTATTGCTACTATAATAAGTATGTATCGCAGCTTTCGCATTACTCGTGCAAAGCCTCCCACAACATATCCTTCAACTTGGCGATATTCAAGCCTGCAACCGAAGAGATAAATACCGACTTAACGCCCTCAGGCAGGTGCGACTTCATCTCCTCCATCAAATCGTCATCGAGCATATCGCACTTTGTGATTGCCAAGATGCGGGTTTTGTCGAGCAGTTCGGGGTTGTATTGCGTAAGCTCGCCGAGCAGAATATCGAAATCCTTGCGAATATCATCGCTGTCGGCAGGAATCATAAAGAGCAGAATGGAATTTCGCTCAATATGGCGCAAGAAGCGTGTTCCAAGACCTTTTCCTTCGTGCGCACCCTCGATAATGCCCGGAATATCAGCCATAACGAATGAGTGTCCATCGCGCACCTCCACAATGCCGAGATTTGGCTCCAAGGTGGTAAATGCGTAGTTTGCAATCTTCGGTTTTGCAGCCGAAACAACCGACAAAAGGGTACTCTTGCCTGCATTAGGAAAGCCCACCAAACCAACATCTGCCAAGACCTTCAATTCGAGAATAAATGCACCTTCGGCACCCTCCTCGCCGGGTTGAGAGTAGCGTGGAGCCTGATTTGTAGCGGTGCGGAAATGCCAGTTGCCCAAACCTCCACGACCACCTTTCAGAAGAACGAGTTGCTCGCCGTGCTCGGTTACCTCACCTACAATTTCGGTGCGGGTTTCGCCTGTCTCTTCATCGGTGAAAATCTGCTTCGCTACCGTGCCGAGTGGTACGGGGATAATAATATCCTTTGCATCCTTACCGTGTGAACGCGCACCTGAGCCACACTCGCCATCTTCGGCGAATTGGTGACGCTGATATTTGAGGTGGATAAGTGTCCAATATTGTTGGTCGCCCTGCAAGATTATCGAGCCACCCTTACCGCCATCGCCGCCATCGGGACCACCAAAGGCGACAAACTTCTCACGGCGAAAGTGAGCCGAGCCTGCTCCTCCGTGTCCGGAACGGGCAAAAATCTTTACATAGTCTACGAAGTTTGAACCAGCCATATCTACTTGCTGTTAGCCATTAGTTGTAAAATCGTTCTGATTGACTCTTTTTGCACCTTACTTGTGCCGTAAATGCTCACATAGGTCTACTATGCTCCGCTTTCCGTCACTGTGTAACGCACAAAAATAGCCTAATCATTGACGATTTTGAATAAATGGAATTTTAATTCTCAATTCTTAATTCTTAATTTGCGAATTACATTCGCTCAGGTACATCAATGCCCAACAATCGCATCGAGCGATTGATAACGCGTGCCACCTGCTGTGCCAACGCAAGGCGCATCTTCTTCACAGCCTCATTCTCCTCGCGAAGGATAGAGTGGTCGTGGTAGTAACCGTTGAACGCCTTACACAACTCGTAGGTGTACGCCGCAATCATCGAAGGCGCAAATGCCTCGCCCGCAGCCATTACGGTAGCAGGGTAGTCGCACAACATCTTCACCAACTCAACCTCCTCCGACAACAGCTCGCAAGCAATTTTCTCGCCCTCGAACGAGATATTCTGCTCGGCAGCCTTGCGCAAAACGGAGCAGATACGAGCGTGGGTATACTGGATGAATGGGCCTGTGTTGCCGTTGAAGTCAATCGACTCGCGAGGGTCAAACAACATCGTCTTCTTTGGGTCCACCTTCAAGATAAAGTATTTCAAAGCACCCAAACCAACCATCGAACTGATTGCCGATGCCTCCTCCTCGCTGCAACCATCCAACTTGCCCAGCTCCTGCGACATCTCGCGTGCTGTCGAAATCATCGCTTCGCACAAGTCGTCAGCATCGACTACGGTGCCCTCGCGCGACTTCATCTTACCCTCAGGCAACTCCACCATTCCGTACGAGAGGTGGAAAATATCATCGCTCCACTCGTATCCCAACTTTTTGAGTATCAACTTCAAAACTTGGAAGTGGTAGTTCTGCTCGTTACCTACGACATAGATAATGCCGTTGAGCGAGTTCTGCTCGAAACGCTGCAAAGCCGTTCCGAGGTCCTGCGTCATATATACTGATGTGCCATCGCCACGAAGCAACAACTTTTGGTCGAGTCCATCGCTTTCGAGGTCAATCCATACCGAGCCATCCTCCTTGCGGAAGAAGATACCCTTCGCCAAACCCTCTTCGACAAGTCCCTTGCCGAGAATATAGGTCTGCGACTCGTAGTAAACCTTATCGAAATCAACGCCGAGAGTCTTGTAGGTTACATCGAAACCATCGTAGACCCAACCGTTCATCTTCTCCCAAAGCGCACGAACTTCGGCATCTTTTGCCTCCCACTTGCGCAACATCTCCTGCGCTTCGAGGAGTATCGGAGCCTGCTTCTTTGCCTCCTCCTCGCTCATTCCGCCTGCGACGAGTTCTTTGATTTCAGCCTTGTAGTGCTTGTCGAACTCCACATAGTAGTCGCCTACGAGGTGGTCGCCCTTCTTGCCGGTCGATTCAGGTGTAGCACCATTGCCGTAGCGCAACCACGCAACCATCGACTTGCAGATGTGAATACCACGGTCGTTCACAAGGTTTGCCTTGATGACATTGTGTCCGTTAGCCGCCAAAATCTGCGCCACCGAGTAACCCAAGAGGTTGTTGCGGATATGTCCGAGGTGGAGTGGCTTGTTGGTATTTGGCGAGGAGTACTCAATCATAATTGTACGCCCCGTTGGCTCTGCTACGCCATAGTTCTCGTTGGCAGCAACCTCCTCGAAACGCTCCACCCAAAACTTCTGGTCGAGCGAGAGATTAAGGAAACCTTTGATAACATTAAATGCGCTGAACTCGGCAGCCGATGCGACGACCTTTTCGCCTATCTCGGTAGCTACCGCCTCGGGTGCTTTGCGAGCCATCTTGACAAGTGGGAATACTACGAGAGTATAGTCGCCCTCGAACTCCTTGCGAGTCTTTTGAATTTGAATTTGCGAGTCGGCAACCTCGCCGTAGAGAGCCTCTACGGCCGCCTTCACTACGCTTGTAATGTGTTGTTCGATATTCATAGTTTTTGCTCTATTTTTCTTTTGTGCGCAAAGATAGTAAAAAAAGTCGAAAGACGAAAGACGAGAGACGAGAGAAATTTTATAATTACCTAAAAAAGACGAGAGACGAACCGACGCACGAAGCAAGAGAAGAGGCTGCTTGCAGACTATCCCTTGCAAGAAGGAGGAAAAGCCCACGAAGTGGGATTAAAGACGAGAGACGAGAGATTTTGATTTTTTTGTTGTTTTGACACAAATCTCTAATGCCGCTAACGCCGCTAACGACTCTTTATGTAGTGATTTTTTTGCGCTTTTCAAAATTATGTGCTACATTTGTGAGAAATATGAGCGTCAAAATAATAAAACTCAAAATATTATGAAAAAACTTTTACTTTTATTGGCAACGGTCGGAATAATTTTTACCGCTTGCGAGGGTGGATTTGGTAAAGAGGAGAATGGCGGCACGCCATCAATACCCAAAATTGAATTGTCGCAACAAAGTATAGAGGTAGAGTTTGAACCAGCTCAATATACAGTTGATTTTACCTCGCCTTACTCTTGGGAGGCAACAAGCAAAAACGATTGGATTATTGTTGATACTCCAAATGGTATTGCTGGCGATAAAGAACTCAAATTTACCACATTACGCAACGAAGAGGAGCAGGAACGCAAAGGCACAATTATCATTGAAACTAGCGACTATAATCTTGTTGCAGAGTTGTATGTAATACAAAAACCATTTGTTCCAACTATGACCATTCAACCAGAGTCATTAATATTTGAATCAGAAGGTGGTATGCAAGAGATTGCAATAACCGCAAACTTTGAGTATCAGATTATAGAAAATTCGGGTTGGCTCTCATGCGAGAAAACAGACAAGGGAATAAATGTCACTGCCTCTCTCAACACCAAATTTGAAGAGCGCACTGCTGAGTTTTCTATCTTTATCGAGTAATATGGAGTTTCAAAAACTATTTTAGTAACCCAAAAAGGTGTTTCGGTAGAGTCTCAAAATGTGATATTCTACACATCATCTGATGGCAATATTGTAACACCAAATAACAGTGATGTTTTCGGAGCAAATATTGTATCGAACACCTACTCAGATGAACAAGGTTTTATTGTCTTTGACGCACCGATTACTTCGATTGGAGCGCGTGCATTCCAAAATTGCACTTCGCTGGCAAGTATTACAATTCATGATGGCATTACTTCGGTTGGAGAATGGGCGTTCAGTGGTTGCACCTCGCTGACAAGAGTAGATATTAGCGACTTGTTTGCTTGGTGTAATATAAGTTTTAGTAGCATTGGTTCAAACCCTCTTTATAATGGAGCTAAGTTCTATCTTAATGGTAGCGAATTAACCGATATTACTATTCCTTCGGATATTACGGAGATTAAAAATTATGCATTTCATGGCTGTACCTCATTGAAAAGTGTGACGATTCCTAATAGCGTTACTTCGATTGGAGTGTATGCATTCTATAATTGCACCTCGCAGAAAAGTATAACAATTCCCGATAGCGTTACTTCGATTGGAGCGCGTGCATTCCAGAATTGCACTTCGCTGGCAAGTGTTACCATTCCTGATAGCGTTATTTCGATTGGAATGTCTGCATTCGAAGGTTGCATCTCGCTGACAAGTATTACAATTCCTGATAGCGTTACTGAGATTGGGAATAATGCATTCTGTGAATGTACCTCGCTGACAAGTGTTACCATTGGCAACAGCGTTACTTCGATTGGAAATGAGGCATTCTGTCGTTGCACTTCGCTGACAAGTATTACAATTCCTGATAGCGTTACTAAGATTGGATCTGCAGCCTTCAATGGATGTTCAAGTTTAACTGATGTTACAATTCCCGATAGCATTATTTGGATTAATGGCTCTGTATTCCGTGATTGTACTTCGCTGACAACTATTACAATTCCTAATAGCGTTGCTTATATTAAAGCTAATGCATTCCGTGGTTGTACCTCGTTGACAAATGTTACAATTGGCAATGGTGTTACTGAGATTGGAAATTGGGCATTTTATGATTGCACCTCGCTGACAAGTATTACAATTGGCAATGGCGTTACTTCGATTGGAGATAAAGCATTCTATAATTGCAGTAGCCTGACAAGTATTACTATTCCTGATAGTGTTACTTTGATTGGATATGCTGCATTCGATGGTTGCAAATCGCTGACAAGAGTAGATATTAGTGACTTGTTTGCTTGGTGTAATATAATTTTTGGTAGCATTGGTTCAAACCCTCTTTATAATGGAGCTAAGTTCTATCTTAATGGTAGCGAATTAACCGATATTACTATTCCTTCGGATATTACGGAGATTAAACACTATGCATTTCATGGCTGCACCTCATTGAAAAGTGTAACGATTCCTGATAGCGTTACTTCGATTGGAGATTATGCATTCAATGGTTGCACCTCGCTGACAAGTGTTGCCATTCCTGATAGCGTTACTTCGATTGGAGGTTATGCATTCTCTGATTGCACCTCGCTGACAAGTGTTACAATTCCCGATAGCGTTACTGAGATTGGTGGTGCTGCATTCAATAATTGCACCTCGCTGACAAGTATTACTATTCCTGATAGTGTTACTTCGATTGGAGGTGCTGCATTCAATAATTGCACCTCGCTGACAAGTGTTACCATTGGCAACAGCGTTACTTCGATTGGAGGTGAGGCATTCTGTCGTTGCACTTCGCTGACAAGTATTACAATTCCTGATAGCGTTACCAAGATTGGAGCGTATGCATTCCAAAATTGCACTTCGCTGACGGAGGTGTATTGCAAGCCTACAACTCCGCCGACAGCAGCAGGTTATTATTATCGTTGGAATGCATTCAATAACAACGCTTCGGAGCGTAAAATTTATGTGCCAATCGCATCGGTTGATGCATATAAGGCAGCAGATTTGTGGGGCGATTATGCTGCGGATATTGTTGGCTACGACTTTTAATGCAAAGCATTGAATTAAAAATTAAGAATTAAAAATTGAGAATTATTCTTTTTGCCCTCCGCAGAAAAATACTCTGCGGAGGGCTTGTTTTGATGGCGCATAAGATAATGAGTTAAAGGAGTTTAACAAAATTAGTGATACGCCTTTCTCTAAATTCCTTATATTTCTTATATTCCCTAAAAGCTAATGGCTAATGCCAAAAGCCCAAGATATTTCACGCTATTCTACTATATTATTTGGGCTTTTTTGCAATTGTTTTGATGCAGAGTTCGCGGAATTGCGAAATTTAGTTTACCTTTGCAGCCAGAAGCAACGAAATAATATATAAGTATGAAAAATTTTAATAGCGACTCTTCGTCTGCACTTTCGCGCTTTGCGAAGGATAAGCGACTCCGCACCGAGCGCACTACGAAGACGAGAGACGAAAGACGAGAGACGAGAGATTTTCGCAGCAATGAGCGACCAAAGCGAGCGTCGTTCAATCCCAATTTTACCGATGATAACCGCCCGAAGCGTGGAGTAGAGAACGGAAAATCGTTCAAGACAAGAGACGAAAGACGAGAGACGAGAGATGCTTTCAATCCGAAGGGCAAGGGTTTCAATACCGGTCGCAAGTCGGAGGGCGCACGCAAGCCATTTGGCAAGAGCGAGGGCTACAAGGGCAAGAGTGCAGGCTATAAAGGTAAACCAACTGCCGAGCGCAGTTATCCGAAATATAACCCTAACAAGGTTACAGGCGAAATTCGCTTGAATCGCTTTGTGGCACAATCGGGACTCTGCTCGCGCCGTGAGGCTGACGACTTTATCGCAGCAGGTTTGGTTAGCGTGAATGGTGTTATCGTAACCGAACTCGGCACAAAGGTTAAGCCTACCGATGTTGTGAAGTTTAATGACGAGCGTTTGCAGGGCGAGAAGAATGTATATCTCGTGCTGAACAAGCCGAAGGGCTATGTTACAACCCTCGAAGATGACCACGCCGAGAAGACCGTTATGGAGTTGGTGAAGAACGCCTGCAAGGAGCGCATCTATCCGGTTGGTCGCTTGGATAAGAACTCGCTCGGATTGTTACTCTTTACCAACGATGGCGATATTACTCGCCAGCTGACACACCCATCGTTGCGCAAGAAGAAGATATACGAGGTTACATTAGATAAAGCTCTCACTCGCGCTGATTTCGAGCAACTTGCCGAGGGTATCACTCTCGAAGATGGCGATATCTACTTCGATGAGATTTCCTATATTAAAGATGATAAAAAGTCGGTGGGCGTTGAGATTCACTCAGGCCGTAACCGCATCGTGCGCCGTATGTTCGAGCATCTTGGCTACAAGGTTACAAAGCTTGACCGTGTCTATTATGCCGGCTTGACCAAGAAGAACTTGAAGCGTGGCGCTTGGCGCTTCCTCACCTCGGATGAGGTGGCACGCCTCAAAGCAGGAAGATACGAGTAAAGATATGGCCGTTGGCTAAATTAAAAATTAAGAATTATTCTCTTTGCCCTCCGCAGAAAAAAACTCTGCGGAGGGTTGCTTTTTGATGGGCTGTGGTTAAAATAATTCTTAATTCTTAATTTTTAATTCTTAATTTTGCTACCTTTGCCTTGTAATAACTTAAATTTTTGGTTATGGCTTACAATCTTTTGAAAGGCAAGCGAGGCATTATCTTTGGCGCACTCAACGAGTTGTCGATTGCGTGGAAAGTTGCCGAGCGTGCAGTGGAGGAGGGTGCAGAGATTCTCCTCACAAATACCCCCGTATCAATTCGTTTGGGTACAATTTCGACTCTCGCCGAGAAGTGTGGTGCATTGGTCGTTCCTGCCGATGCAACCTCGGTTGAAGATTTACAAAACTTGGTCGATACAGCATTGGAGCATTTCGGCGGAAAGATTGACTTCGTGCTCCACGCAGTCGGAATGTCGCCAAATGTGCGCAAGAATATCCCCTACGAGGATACCAACTACCAAAATATGTTGAAGACAATCGATATTTCGGCTCTGTCGTTCCACAAGCTGTTGCAGACGCTCTACCAGAAAGATGCGATGGCGGAGTATGGCTCGGTGGTGTCGTTGTCCTATATCGCAGCGCAACGCACCGTTATCGGCTACAACGATATGGCTGATGCAAAGGCGCTGTTGGAGAGTATAACTCGCTCGTTCGGAGCAATTTACGGCAAGAAGTGCGGGGTGCGTGTGAATACCGTTTCGCAGTCGCCAACAATGACTACGGCGGGGCAGGGTATTGCAGGACTTGGTCAGTGGTTTGAGATGGCAGACGAGATTTCGCCACTTGGCAATGCTACGGCAGATGATTGTGCCGACTATGTGGTGACACTCTTCTCGGACTTGACGCGCAAGGTTACGATGCAAAACCTCTACCACGATGGCGGCTTCTCGAGTATGGCAATCTCCCCATCGGTAATCGAGGCGTACGAAAAAGGAAAAATTAACGAGTAACGAGTAGAGAGTAGTGAGTAATTATTGAGAGCGAGAATTTTTCTCGCTCTTTTTTTGTGGAATTTATGAAAAAACGAAAATAAGTTTATAAATTTGTAGCGCAGTCCTCGGATTGCAGACATATTTTGATGAAAGTGTATTCGCTTTTATCCTTGACACGAAATCTGGAAAATTTCATTACAACAAGGAGAGCAACACACTCGTCACCGTGTATTTGGTGTTATGGCACTTTCGTTGCCCTACACTTGAATACGGGTGTGGGGTATTGTTTATTTTCTGTTTGGGCATTCCAGAGCCTCGTGTCAGATAAACGAGAATCAACCTCACACTTTCTTTATTATAATAACCGCACATTCGGGGTTGGTGGGCAACAAAAGTAGTATATGAAGTTCCACAATTTATCAAGTTATCTTGCACCAGATGTCGAGGTGTGTCGCGTTGTTGTTGAATATGGCTTCGGCGGAAGCACTACCCAACTTCCCGAATATAAGGAAGATGACGATATTATCATACTTGGCTAAAATCCTAAATTATATAATATTATGAAAAGAATTTTACTCTT
>SUZP01000055.1 GCA_015059865.1 Rikenellaceae bacterium
AATTTCTCGTCAGAAGTCGTGAGATGTGGTGCATCGCAAAAGAAAGACCTTCGGGATAGTACTAATGCGTACAGCCCGAAGGTCTTTACTATTTAGCGATGTGCCGCAGATTGCGGCTTATCACGAGAAATTACAACTTTGGACCTGCTGCTACAAGAGCCTTTCCTGCCTCGTTTGTAGTGTACTTGCCGAAGTTCTTGATGAAACGGCTTGCGAGGTCCTCTGCCTTCTTCTCCCACTCTGCTGCATCAGCATAAGTGTCGCGTGGGTCGAGGATTGCAGGGTCTACACCCGGAAGAGCTGTTGGAACCTCGAAGTCGAATACTGGAATCTTCTTGGTTGGAGCCTCCAAGATAGCACCATCGAGGATTGCATCGATAATACCACGAGTATCCTTGATAGAGATACGCTTGCCGGTACCGTTCCAACCTGTATTTACGAGGTATGCCTTAGCACCACTCTTCTCCATACGCTTAACGAGCTCCTCAGCGTACTTTGTTGGGTGCAACTCCAAGAATGCCTGACCGAAGCAAGCCGAGAATGTTGGAGTAGGCTCAGTGATACCACGCTCGGTACCTGCCAACTTAGCGGTGAAGCCTGAGAGGAAGTAGTACTTGGTCTGCTCAGGAGTCAAAATCGAAACCGGAGGCAACACGCCGAATGCATCAGCCGAGAGGAAGATAACATTCTTCGCAGCCGGAGCAGCCGAGATAGGCGATACGATGTTGTCGATGTGGTAGATAGGGTACGAAACACGAGTATTCTCTGTTACACTCTTATCGTTGAAGTCAATCTTACCGTTCTCATCAACAGTTACATTCTCCAAGAGAGCGTCGCGCTTGATAGCGTTGTAGATATCTGGCTCAGACTCCTTGTCCAACTTGATAACCTTTGCGTAGCAACCACCCTCGAAGTTGAAGATACCGTTGTCGTCCCAACCGTGCTCGTCATCACCGATAAGCTGACGCTTAGGGTCTGTCGAGAGGGTTGTCTTACCTGTACCCGAAAGACCGAAGAAGATAGCGGTCTCACCCTTCTCGTTAGTGTTAGCCGAGCAGTGCATCGAAGCGATACCCTGCAATGGGAGGTAGTAGTTCATCATCGAGAACATACCCTTCTTCATCTCACCACCATACCAAGTGTTGATGATAACCTGCTCACGCGAAGTGATGTTGAAGACAACCGCAGTCTCCGAGTTAAGACCGAGCTCCTTGTAGTTCTCGACCTTTGCCTTCGAAGCGTTGTAAACCACGAAATTAGGCTCGAAATCCTTCAACTCCTCCTCTGTTGGGCGGATAAACATATTCTTCACGAAGTGAGCCTGCCAAGCAACCTCCATAATGAAGCGCACCGACATACGGGTATCCTTGTTAGCACCGCAGAAGCCATCAACAACATACAACTTCTTGCCCGAAAGCTCCTTCTGTGCGATACCCTTCAACACTGCCCACGACTCCTCAGAGCATGGCTTGTTGTCGTTCTTGTAATCCTCCGAAGTCCACCATACGGTATCCTTCGAGTTCTCGTCCATAACGATAAACTTGTCCTTAGGCGAACGGCCTGTGTAGACACCTGTCATTACATTCACAGCACCGAGCTCAGTCTCCTGTCCCTTGTCAAAACCAGTAAGGTTCTCCTTGGTCTCCTCCTCGAAAAGGAGCTCGTACGATGGGTTGTAGATTACCTCAGTAGTGTCGGTAATGCCATACTTCAATAAATCTTCTTTCTTGAAAGCCATAGTTTTAATTATTTAATTGTTTAACATCATCCTCTGTTTTGCATCTCTGAGATGCGGCATTTCAACCATATTCGGAGGGCGAAAAAGTACAGGGTTTCAAAAAAGCCCCTTCTTCACCGATGCAAAGATAATACTTTTATTTTGAATTGTGAAAAAAATAACAATAATTTTTAAATTTTTTACATATTAGGCCATAAGTACGACTTATGCACCCTTTTGTGTTGTAACAAAAGGGGTGCCTAAATGGTATTTTATTGTTGTATAGACAGGGGTTGCAGAATGCAAAATGCAAAACCGACGCTGCGGAGCGAGAGCAGAGGGAGCTTGCTCACTTTGCCGAGCCGCGAGGAGGAAAAGCCATCGAAGAGGGGTTAATGCAGAATGCAAAATGCAGAATGCAAAATGCAGAATGCAAAAAAAACTTTTAACTAAGCGAAAGCGCTCCCCAGTAAGCGAACAGAGTGAGCGCCCCCAGTAAAGGGCGGAACGCCCGCCCCCAGTAAACCCCAGTTTGGTTTGCGCCGTGACGAGGGTAGGAGTAAATTCAAAATGCAGAATGTATAATGCAAAATTATTTCAACTACTCACTACTCTCTACTCACTACTCACTAATTTAAAAAAGCCATTGGCTATCTTCGACTCTTTGTTATGAGGTCGGAGATTTTGGCATTAAAGCCATTTGTGCCAACCAATTTTTCGAGCGAAAGGTTTAGGCGATAACGCCAATAGTGGTGCGCTACGGCTGGGATATTGATACGCTCACGCTCGATATCATCGCTACGCAGCTCCTCCGACAACGACAACCAATCCTGCAATGGCAATATTGTTAGCATTGAAGGCGATGCGAGGTGTCGTGCAACAATCTTCTCGCACAACTCCGCAGTGGCCTCTGCTGGGGCAACACCCTCCTCTCCGAGTATCTTCTCGAAGTAGTATTGACGCTCCGCCTCATCGCGCCACCACAAGCGCAATGGCGACATATCGTGCGTGGAGGTCGTGCATACAGAGAGGTATGGATTACGCATAACATCGCCCACGCGCAGACCATACTCCTTAGGCATACGCTCTATTTCGAGCGAAAGTATCTGCTCCTCGCGCATCACCTGCGGCACACAAGAAGGTATCATCCCCAAATCCTCACCACACGCCAACATCTGTGTCGAAGCGGTAAGGGCTCTCAATCGCTCTGCGCCCGTCATACCCCAAAAGGTGTTATGGCGTTTGTAGTAGAAGTTGTCGTGTAGACGCACAAAAGCCTCCTGTTGCGAGCGAGGCAACGACTTGAACGCCTCTGTGTCGAATGGCGTAATGCGAGGTACAAAACCCTCGCCATAGGCCAACCACAGCACATTATCATCTCTCAAATCGCGCGCAACATCGTACTCCTCCTCAAAGTTGAACCCCTCGGAACGGATATCCGAAGCAGAGTATGGCAACGATGGCACAAATGCTCCAAGCAGCGCATTTTTCGCACCCTCAGGCACTGCCCAAATGCGGAAGAAGCCAAGAATATGGTCAATACGATAGGCATCGAAGTAGTCCGTCATCTTCTCGAAGCGCGCTCGCCACCAAGCGTAGTCGCTCTCTGCCATCTTCTCCCAATTGTAGATTGGGAAGCCCCAATTCTGCCCCTCCGCCGAGAAGGCATCGGGTGGAGCTCCTGCCGAAGAGCGAACATCGAACAATTCAGGATTTTGCCAAACATCGACGCTTGTGCGCGACACACCAATCGGAATATCGCCCTTCAAGACCACACCCTTCGAGTGGAGGTAATCACGCACCTTGCGCAGCTGACGGTCGAGGTGGTACTGCATATAGTAGTAGAAGCCGACCTCCTTCTCGTTACGCTCGGCAAAGGCGGCACAACGCTTCTCGGCATACTTCGTAAAGGTCTTCCACTCCTCGAAATTTGCCGTGCCATATTTATCGCGCAACACCGAAAATACCGCATACGGCATCAGCCACTCGCGATTGCGCTTCTCGAAGTCGCGGAACGATTTGCTCTCCATACAGCGCGCGCCCAGCTGCTCATACATCTTGCGCAGATACTTGATTTTGGCCTTTATTACGCGCTCATAGTCCAAGTCGGGCAGTGCATTTAGCTCAGCCTGCAAGCTCTCCATCTCGGCTCTGTCGGCCTCGCCACGCAAGTATCCCACATCACTCAATCGAATATAGAGTGGATGCAACGCAAAACTCGATACGGCATTGTAGGGGTAGGAGTCTTGCCACGACATCGTCATCGAGGTATCGTTTACGGGCAATATCTGAATTATGCGCTGTCCCGTCTTGGCGCACCAGTCGCCCAAGAGTTGCAGGTCGGCAAACTCGCCCACACCAAAGCCCTGCTCCGAGCGCAACGAGAATACGGGCACAGCAACACCTGCACCGCGCCACTGCACACTATCACGCAGACGCAAACCAAGTGTCAAGTGTAGCTTATCGCTTGGTCTGAGCACCCTATTTTCGCCTCGCTCCCAACGCAGAAAGTTGTTATTCGCATCGACGACTACAAACTTATACTCGGCATACTCGCGCTCGCATAGTGTTATGCCCCAGCGGTAGTTGCCGAGATAGCGCATCGGTAGAGCCTTTGCCGTATCCCACTCGCCAAGCCCCTTCGTAGAGCCGATAAGAGCCACTCGCTCGGTAGAGGGCAGTACAGCCTCCACCTCTACATAGTGGGTAGCACCAACCATTAGTGGCTGCGGCTCTATGGCACGAGATAGCAATCTATGTCGGAACATCGAAGAGTGCAGGAGCCTACTCTCAGGCTCATCGCACCAGTGTTCCAAAACCTCCACAGCGGCGACACCGGCAATCTCGGTTAGCGAGTGTCCCTCGCCCCACTCCGAGCGCACTATCTGCCTACCTCGCACAACGCGATACGAGTAGCGAAAAGGGCGATTGGAGTGCAACTCTATCTCGGCACTCCAAAAGCCATCACCCTCGTCGTTCATATTAATAGCCTTGCCCTCGACGGGTACAACTTGCAGTTTTGCACCCTCTTCGGTGCAGTAGTGTAGTCTTAATGATGCTTTCATATTCCAAATTTATGCAAAAAATTTGAAATATGCAACAAAATCATCTTTTATTATCTATTTAGCTCTGCATCCTGCTTGCTGCCTTATCCCAATCTACAAGTTTCATATACTCCTTCACGAAGTCGGCTCTACGATTTTGGTAGTCAAGATAGTAGGCGTGTTCCCACACATCTACGCACATCAACGGATTGAGATGGTGGCGCAGAGGGTTGTCGGCATCCTTGGTCGGCACGATGGATAGTTTTCCTTTGCTATCCTCAGCGAGCCACACCCAACCCGAACCGAAGAGGCCAACGGCCGTCTCGGCAAACTTCTTGTTGAAATTATCGACCGAGCCGAAGTCGCGCACAATACGGTCGTAGAGTCTTTCGGGCATCACCTTAGGTGTTGGAGTGAGGCCATCGAAGTAGATGCGGTGGTTAAGTGCCTGCGCCGCATTATTGAAGATTGCTCCATCCGATTTCTTTACAATCTCCTCTAAACCCATACCCTCGTATGGAGTCCCCTCGATAAGACGATTGGTGTTGTCGATATAGGTCTTGAAGTGTTTTCCGTAGTGGTAATTAATAGTCTCTTCGCTCATCACGGGAGCGAGTGCGTCGGCAGCATACGGAAGTGCTGGCAGCGCAAACTTTGCAACAGTTGTGCTCATAGTGGTTTTCTCTTTTGGTTTTTGATTGTTGATGTATATATATCCGTTTAGATATGTCGCAAAGATTAGCCACAGCAGATATGGCACAAAGAGCCACGCTGCCACGCTACGCCGACCTGCCGTATAGATTATGTAGGCGATGACCGTAACATCGAGTGCAAGTATCACTAACAAACCCATAAATGGGCTGCGCAACGCAAAGAAGCAGACACTCCACAAGAAGTTGAGCAACAGTTGCAATAGCCACAAACGAAGCACGCTCATATCGCCTCGCGCAAGCATTGTGCCTGCCGAGATGCCAATAAGGATATAGAGTATACTCCACGCAATCGGAAAGAGAATAGCAGGCGGTGTGGCTGGCGACTTCACAAGGTGTGGATACCACTCCGCAAGGGCATCGCCCTGAATATAGGAGCCGAGAGCACCCACAGCAAAGGCGAGCAGAATGGGGATAAAATAGGCAAGAAACTTTTTCATCGTTATCACTTTTAGCAGGATAACGAACTACAAAGAGCAAGCCAAAAAAATCACCCAACCTACACAATACAAGTCGGGCAAGAGATTACAAATCCATATATCTACTTTGGTTTGCCCTTAGCCAAACAGGACATCCTAAAATAGATAGTTCCGTCTTTTATTTAGGTCATTTTTAACTCTTTTAGGAGTGCGGAGCATTTTGGTATTTCTCTCAACTCTCCTCTTAATTCTGCATTTTGCATCTCTTTCGTTGATGTAAACAGGGTGTTCGTTGAAATTATTTTTATATGAAATATAACCCTGTTATTTTTGCATTTGTTAAAATGGATAAATAGATAATTATGAAGAGAATCTACTCTATTGCGATGTTTGCTGCGCTTGCTCTTTTCAGCAGTTGCTCGACAGAGGTCGATAACGAGAGCAATGTGGATATTGCAAAATCTGAAATCTCCATTGGCCTACCTATCGCCGTCAGCCGCACGACGATTAACGAAGAGGGTGAAGCCTCATGGGTTGATGGCGACTCCTTCGCCCTGTGGGCCGAGAGCAGAACCGGAGCATTCAATCTCAATGGCGCAGAGTTCAAGATGATGTACTATTGGCACTCGACACAGTCGGCTGTCTTTACATCGAACACCAACTCTATCGCCGATGGCACCTACACCTACTATGCTGTATCACCTATGCCGGAATCGGTAAATGGCAGTAAGGCGACCTACACTATCCCTGCCGAGCAGCAGGGTGCTTCGTTTAATGGAGCATACGATATTATGGTCGCAACACCCCTCAATGCCGAGGCTCTTTCGACCGAGAAGGTTAATAATCTCGCGCTCAACTTCAACCACAAGATGCACGCGCTGAAAATGACCATTCCTGAGGATGGAAACCACCTGCCCGATGCCGTTGCGAAGGTTGTATTCTCGTTCCCTACGGGCGTTGTGGGTAAGGTTGTTGTGGATGCGACAAATGCTACGGCTGCACCAACAATAAGCGAGACAGGCAAGCAGCTCACCGTAAATATTGCCAATGGATTTGACGAGGGGGAGTCTGCGTGGGCAACAATCCTCCCAACAAATATATCGGGAGAGGTATCCTACTACGCCATATCGACCGTGGGACAGCGAACTCTTCCGCGAACATTCACAATGT
>SUZP01000056.1 GCA_015059865.1 Rikenellaceae bacterium
GTAATTGCAGACGAGACTATCACTACTCCTTACGGCTATGCTGAGTGGAAGGTGAAGTATGCATTGAACCCTTGGGAGCTTGTTAAGGACTCGAAGGGCAACAATGCTAAGGGTAAGTTCCGCGGTGGCGACCTTCTTACTGGTATGTTCAGTATCGACCCATCTGTCGAGGTTGAGGTAGACATCTACGAGCACAAGACGCAGAAGGGTCTCTACAAAATCGTTGACCCATGGCCTGCAACTATCGCTGCTGGCTTTGAATATGAGTCTATCGAGGAGGCAGAAGCTGATGGTTTGACTTTCTTGCACAAAGACTTTATAATCGATGCAAGTAACCCTGCACAAGTTGTTTTTGAAAAGCAGGCTATTGGTTCAGATTTCGGCAGAGGTGAAATGTATGTATTCTCTGGTTATCCTGACTATTTCGATGCTGCTACTGGTGCTGGTACATTGGCAGAAGGTGTTATCACCTTCCCTTCACGAGGAACACTTATGTATGTACCTGATTACAACGCAGAAAGTGTATACTATGGTAATATTGATGGTCTCTTCCGTATAGTTCTTCCGGGCGTTGAGATTGCAGACTACTCGTTGGCTGTTGCTTACGACGGTATGGATGTTGCTGCTGACAACAAGACCACTACTGCTAAGTTCAAGTTCACTTACGGAGCTGATGTTACCAATATCAAGTATATGTTTGTAAATGGTAATGTCGAGAGCGACCCTACCGAGGCTTTGACCACTCTCTTCGCAGGCGAGGATGAGAATATCAAGTCGGTTGATAATTTCGTTCAGGGCGACAAAGAGGTAGGTATCAAGGTTGGAATGGAGAGTGGCATATACACAATGGTAGCTGCTCCTGCCGACAAGAATGGTGCATTGCGCACTAAGGAGGCTATCGCATACTCATTCTACTTCAAGGGTATCGGCGAGGCCGAGGAGCGTCCGTGCGAGTTCGATGCTAAGATGGTATTGCCAAGCGAGTATAACCCTGCTCTTGTTGAGAAATATCCTGACCAAACAACTCTTATCGCTATGGCTATGGGTAAGGAGTTGAAGTCGGTTAAATACTATTTCAACGCATCTTCCATAGTGGCTACTTGGGAGGGAACACCAGAGGAGCTTGTTGCGGCTTACGGTCAAGAATATCCTGCTGAAGTTTTAGCAAAGATAAACTCGGAGACAGGTTATGCTGATCCATTCTCAAAGCTCAATGCTGATACTGAATATACTTGGATTGCAATCGCTACAAACAACTATGGCGAGAGCAAGACAATTGTATCAACCAGGAAGACAGCTGCTGTTACTTATGACGATTATACTGGCGAGTTGGCAATCGGCAAGTATTTGATGTCGTGCACAGTAAATGCCGGAACAGAGAATGAGGTTAAATTCGATAATCTCTTCGAAGTTGTTCCAAATGGCACAACTAATACAGACTTCGTGGTAAAGAACTTCGGTGCAAATGTCAATGGATTGGGTGATATCATGTGGCTCGCAACATACGATGCAACAGCAAAAACTCTTACATTGAGTGGCGAAGAGCTTGGTTACGAGAATTATGGTAATCAGTTTGGCGGACCTTATGCTTATGTAGACCAGGCAAAGACACAAGCACTTGCTTTCTTCTCGTTCGCAAACGAGGAGTCAGAGGGCAAAGACCCTTGCGTACTTACCGTAGATGCAACAACTAAGCAGGTATGTGCTTTGCAGAATAAATTGTTTGCAGCACAAGTTGTTGAGTTAGCAAGTAATAAAGTTGTAGCTACTTGGGGCTACTACGAAGGTGCAACAACCACTATCGCTCCTTACACTGAGCAGCCGGCAGGCGGCGAAAACGGTGGCGGTGAGAATGGCGGCGAAAACGGCGGCGCTTCGACAGCTTCGATTATGAGCGTAAGAGCTCCATTTAGCAGCGTTACTATCAACAAGTCTATCGTTGCTGCTGTGAAGAGCAAGTTCCAGAGCATCAAGGCCGCAGGCGTTATCAGCAACACCAAGATTTCGGGTGTTCGCACAGTGAAGTTGTCGGTGGTTGAGCAGTACACTCCTGCAAAGGTTAAGGGTTTCACAAAAGTAAAGGCTGACGCAGCGGCTATCCGCCGTTAGTCCAACTACATAACACTGTCAGAGCGAGCACACAAAGTATGCTCGCTCTGCGGTGTATAAAAAAATTGACTAAACTTTAAAGATATGTATCGATTTATCAAACTTTATGGCGCATTGGCGATTGCCGCTGTGGCGTTTGTGCAGTGTACCAAGGATTTCACAAATGATATCTCTGTTGGAGAGTCGCAAGAGGCCTCTGCAACAAAGATTATCAACACCTCCGACTCGGCTGCGACAGGCTCCATACTTGTCAAGTTCGGCGAGGGGGCTGCATCTGCTTTCGAGAAGGCTACTTCTCGCTCCGCAGGCTTAACACGCTCGAATATCGAGCCGTTGGACAACGCCCTGCTCGACATCGAGGCCACCTCTATCGAGCGACTCTTCCCTATCGACGAGAGGAGCGAGGCTCGCACGCGTGCCGCGGGGTTGCATCGTTGGTATATCGTACATTTCGACAACGAGCAACAACTCGACCGCGTAGCGCGCTCGTTGGCCGCAGTAGCCGAGGTCGAGAAGGTGGAGTTCAACACCAAAAACGAGATGCCGAAAGTGCAGATGGTAGCTCCCGTAGAGCCTACAACTGCATCTACACGACTCTCGACGCCACAGTTCAACGACCCTATGGCCTATGCGCAGTGGGATTTCCACAACACGGGTAACACTAAATTCAACCAACACTCGGTAGCGGGTATGGATATCAATCTCCACGAGGCGTGGAAGTACACCACGGGCGACAGCTCTATCATTGTGGCTATTGTAGACCAAGGTGTAGACTACACGCACGAGGACCTCAAAGCCAATATGTGGGTGAATGCCGACGAGGTGCCAGACAACGGTATCGATGACGATAACAACGGATATATCGATGATGTGCACGGTGTGAACTTCGTCGATTTGATAGATAAGAATGGCAAGAAGTACGGCCCTATCTCGTGGGACAAGACTGGCGATGTCGGACACGGCACACATGTCGCTGGCACTATCTCGGCAGTGAACAACAACGGCATCGGCGTAAATGGTATTGCCGGAGGCGATGGCTCAGGCAATGGCGTGAGGTTGATGTCGACGCAGATATTCTCAGGTACAAACGCAAAGAATGCCACCGTAGAGGTAGTTGCAAGAGCCTTCAAGTATGCGGCCGACAATGGTGCTGTGATATCCAACAACTCGTGGGGCTCGAAGCCTCGCGACGGTCAGGATGACAGCTGGTATCTCGCAGCTGAGAGCATTCAGCAGGAGATGATTGACTACTTCGAGAAGAGCAAAAATCACCCTAACCTCGATGGCGGAATATCGCTCTTCGCGGCAGGAAACGATAGTTATGGGCAGCACGCCAGCTATCCGGGAGCCTACCGAAACAATATCGCAGTAACGGCATTCGGCATCAATGGCTACCCTGCCAGATACACCAACTATGGCCCTGGTTGCAACATCTCGGCACCGGGTGGTGACCAAACAAGTCACGGCGGTAACGGAGGTATAGCATCGACAATATCGCCTAACGATTATGTCTACTACCAAGGTACATCGATGGCGTGCCCTCATGTTACGGGTGTGGCGGCGCTCGGACTTGCCTACGCCAAGAAGCTTGGCAAGAGACTCACCGCAGAGGAGTTCAAGGCAAAATTGTTGCTCTCGGTGAATGATATCGACAGCTACCTCAAAGCATCGACATCTTTCAGCTCGTACTCAGGATTGATGGGTACAGGTCGCATCGACGCCTTTATGATGTTGATGAATGTCGAGGGTATCACCTGCATACCAGTACCGCGAGGCTCAAAGATGTATCGCATAGACTTAGCACCTTATATCGCGGATGGTGTGGTTAATCCGCAAATCTTGGAGTTCAACATCAAAGATGAGGACAAGGCGCGCCTTAAAGTCGATTATCTGCGACTCTTGAACAACACCAACAAGGTTGTGATAACGGCCAACGCAACAGGCTCGGCGATAGTAGAGGTGAAGATGGTGGCAGGAGGCTCGATACCGGGCAGCTCCACAACCATAGGTGGTGCAACGATAACAAAGCGTTTTGCATTGATTGTACGCGAAAAGTTCGCAGAAAATGGAGGTTGGTTATAAAGAATGGAGGATTGGACTATGAAGATTAGAACGATATTTTTTGCAATTGTGGCACTCTTGGCAGTGAGCTGCAAGCCAACCCCTGATTCGGGCTCTTCGACCGACAATACAAAGTGGTATAACGATGGCAATATCTGCGGCGAGTGGATGCTGACAAAGCTCTCGGATAGAGATACCGAGATTCTTGTCTACATCTCATTCAACGAGGATAGCTCATTCGACCTCTACCAGAAGGTATACAATGTGGTGTGGTTGCACTACACGGGAACATTTACCCTCAATGGCACTACCCTTTCGGGCGTATATTCCGATGGTAAGGCTTGGGCTGCAAATTACAGCGTGGCGTATACCGACTCACCTAAGCGTATTCGACTTACAAACGCTGCCGACAATGCCGATGTGGCGATATATACCGAACAGTCAATACCTGAGTATATCGTAGATGAGGCTCAGCGACCAGAGGATGTTCGCTCGGTGGTGATTGAGAGATTCTTATAACGAGAGGCGTACACATACAGGCGTACGAAAGGCGTACACATACAGTAGAAGAGCGTGTCCAACAGAATTTTGTCTTGGGCACGCTCTTTTTGTCGAAAGTTGTATAAGGGTAATGATGCAACCGTCTCTTAGTTTCCAAATATGCCCTTCGAGATGCCATTGCGCATACGCATCAGCCACTTTGCCTTTTGAGGGCGTAGTGTCAAGATGTAGAAGAGCGAGAGCAGGAGTGTATAGCGACGCTTAGCTCGCTCATCTTTGTAGAGAGCCTGCTCTGTACCCTGCTTCTCGGCACGAAGCAACTTACTAACACCTACGCCATAGGAGAGTTTATCAAAATATTCAGGCGTAAGCTTGCGGTCTGCAATATGATGATACACTATCGCCTTTGGCGTATAGAATACTCTCTCGCCAAGGTTTCGCAGGCGGTCGAACAACTCATTCTCCTCGCCTCCAAACAGTTTTTCACCCTTACGGCCAAGGTCGGTATCAAAACCTCCATAGAGGTTAAATATCTCACGATTGAAGGCCATATTACCACCTGCCGGGGTAACTGCACTTGTTATAGTGACAATCTCTTTACCCAGATTTATAGGGTTTCCAATCATCTTCTCGGTGTAGTACGACATCCACTTCGGACGCTGGCTATCGTAACGCACCTCCACAGCACCAGCTGCTGCAAATGCGCCGTGATTGTGAAAAAGGTCGATATATGCCGACACAAAACCCTCGTTTATGGTCTCGTCGTCGTCGATGAATGCCAATATCTCGCCTTGCGACTCCGCAATACCTCTATTACGAGCGTAGGACAGGCCCTGCTGAGGCTCATCTACAAGACGAATATTGAGGTTACTGTGCGCCTTTGCAAATGCCGATACGCGAAGAGCTGTATCGTCAGTCGAATTATTATTCACGATGACACACTCCCACGCGCCATAATCCGCATCCTGCTTGGCTACCGAATTGAGCGTTCTTTCGAGCGACTTGGCATTATTATATGTTGCGATAATAATAGATAATTCCATAGTGCAAAGGTAATATTTTTTTATGAAATCTTTGCTATTTATGAGTAAAATGGCTATTTTTGAGCAAAATAATAGTTTTTCAGACAAACTGATTAGTTCCGATATATTATGACAGAGGTAGTAGCACAATCGCTTGACGATTTAGAGGATGTAGCCAAGATGGTAGTTGAGCAGCTCGATGGCAGAAATGTGGTCGCCCTATGTGGAGCTATGGGTGCCGGCAAGACCACTCTTGTAAGCGCAATTATGAATTATCTCGGCTCGAATGACACCGTAACGAGTCCGACTTTCGCGCTTGTTAATCAGTACAGCACTGCCACCGCAGATGTTGTCTACCACTTCGACTTCTATCGTATCAATCGCATCGAAGAGGTGTTCGATATGGGCTACGAGGAGTACTTCTATTCGGGAGACCTCTGCCTCATTGAGTGGCCAGAGCTTATCGAAGATTTGTTACCCGAAGATGCAATGGTTGTTCGAATTGAGGTTTTATCTCCAACAGAGAGAAAATTTACCATAGTGTAAAAGCTCAAAAAACGATATAATATCTTTTGTTAAGACTATTTGTATCATATCTTTTTGCATAAAACCTATAAGAAAATCATTGTGTATTGATTTTTTTGCTATATTTGCATAGTTAAGCAATAAATGCGGAGGCAAAATCCCTCCCCCGAATTTTTCGGGGGGGGGATTTTGGGGTTTTAATCAGCTGATTGCCAAGCACTTAAAGCTGTTTACATAAATTTTTATTTAGTGAGTAGTGAGTAGAGAGTAGTGAGAAGTTTTCAAATTGACAATTGACAATTGATAATTACTACTGATGCAATAAATTTTATTAAAATAATTTTTGTTCTTTGACATTTTGGTTTTTGATTGTTGATTGGTCGGTTGTGAGCAATTCTCGGATTGGAGTCTTTGCAAATGCAGATACTCCC